>CAMVFC010000078.1 GCA_947166655.1 uncultured Prevotellaceae bacterium | reverse complement strand
TCATGTTTTGAGCAGTCTTTTTGCTTTGAACGAAGGAGCAATGCGGGCATTGTGACTGAGTAAAAAGCGAAAAGATGCCAAAACAGAGGGTTTTATCACTGCAATAAATAATGAAGACAAACGTTGATAGCCCTTATATTGGTCTAATGGGTTTGGGTTAAAATGTGTAGAAATCAAACCTCGTTGGTGCCGTCTGTGCTCAGGCTGATGTCTGCGGCATGATGCGGTACTGCAGGGGCGTTACGCCGAACGTCTTCTTGAAGATATTGCAGAAGTAGGGGGTGTCGTCGAATCCGCATTCGTCGGCGATGGTGCCGATGCTTTTCTGTGTTTCCTTCAGCAGTCGCTGTGCTTTCTCCAGCCGCAAGCGGTTCAGGTAGTTGCTGGCGGTGATGCCCGTGGCAGAGAGGATGCGTCGTGTGAACTGCGAGCGGCTCATGCACATTTCCGATGCCAGCTCGTCGATGGACAGACGGCGGCGCCCGAGGTTCGATTCGTAGAGCTCTGACACCCGGGCGAGGAATGTGTAGTCGGTCGGGGACGTGGGGTTGGTCTCTACAGCTCCCGGGGAAGAAGGGTTGGTCTCTATGACTTCTGGGACAGTCGGGCTGGCCATATTCTTTCTATATAAGAGGTACGCGAGGCCGAGGGTGGAGATTCCCAGGAAGAGGGTCGTCCAAAGCAGTGGCGATGGGGCGCTGTCGTCCTCGTTGCCGTCCTGTCTTTCCAGGGCGTGTGCCTGTGTCTGCCGCAGCTCTGCGGCAAGTGCGTCGGCACGCTCGGTGTGCAGGCTGTCGCTCAGGCGCAGCGCCTCGTCCATGTAGTCTGCTGCCTGTGCGGGGTTGGTACGTCGGCATGTCTCTGCCAGCAGGCGGCAGGTCTGCTGCAGTGTGTAGCGGTTGTCCGTGGCCCGGCAGATGGCTTCGCACTCGTGCAGCACCGCCTGTGCGCGTGCCGTCTGCTGCTGTCGCAGGTAGAGCTGTCCGAGCTGCTTGAGGTTGATGGCCAGCGTCTTCTGCTCTCCCGCCTGCCGTACGATGTCGATGGAGCGCAGATAGAGCTTTTCGGCCTGCGTGTGGTCGCCTTTGGCGGCGTAGATATCAGCCATCTGCGATAGGCGCCGAGCCGTTTTCACTTCGTCGCCCGCCGCGCGGTCCAGTTCGTAGGCTCGCTGTGCGAAAGCCAGTGCCTGTGCCGTCTGTCCGGCTTTCTGGTAAATCTCTGCCGCCACGCCGTAGCGCACGCTGAGGTGGCTGCTGTCCGGCAGTGCCCGTTCCATGTCGATGGCCTTTCGGATGTAAGCCTTGGCGTCGTCGTGATGCCCAGCCTGCAGGCTGAGTCCTGCCAGGGTGTTATAGGCCCGCGAGAGGTTGGCCGTGTCGGCAGCCAGGCTGTCCAGTCGCAGTTCCTCCTTCGTGGCTTCGAGTGCCAGGTCGATACGTCCCATGCGCGAGGCGGCCACGGCCTGATAGGCCAGTGCCTCGGTGATGATGGCTGTGTCGGCGTTGAGGCGTGCATAGCGCTCAGCCTCCCGTCCGGCCTGCAGGGTGGCTGTCATGCTGGCCGCCTGCTCGTAGTAGTGTGCTGCCATGGCCAGATGCAACGTCTGCAGCATGGCTGCCGTCGGGGTGTGCCGGTCGAAGCGTACCAGGCTGTCAGTGCAGCCCTCGGCATCGAGCAGCAGCATGAGGTGGTTGGCCGTGTTCACGTCGGCCTTTCTCGCGTTTCTGATGTCGCGGTACAGGCTATCGACGCTGTTGTCCTGTGCAGACACGCCGACGGCCCACAACACGCAGACGAGAGGTAGGAAAAGGTATTTTATCATGACGGTTGCGATGAATCGTGATGCAAATGTAAACTAAAAAAGCGAGCTTCTCAAGCTTTCTGAGGAAAAATGGTTCCCAAGGGTTCTTTTTATGTATTGTAATGTTAAAACATTGTTTATAAGGTAAATGATTCGCAATATTGCATCAAAAACACAATAATGTAAATGAAAAAAGACTTGATATTACAAATCTTTGCGCAGAAAATGCAAGGCGGAACAGCCCCCGAAGGCCTATCTTTGCAGCAGATAACGGAAGTGAAAAGAAATGAACATTTATCCTATATAAACTATGAACACTATGAAATCAAGAATCATTTGGAGAGCGCTCTGTCTGGGGGCACTACTTCTCTTCGGCGGAACATCACTGTCGGCGGGTAGTTACGACCTGATGATAGATGGCATCTATGTAACTGACACCAACAAGGATGACATCCTTGGCAACGGCGCTTTCAGCTATGATCCCGTTACGAACACGCTGAGCGTGAAGAAAAACTACACGGCCACAGATGATGGGGCACTCATTTGGAGCAAAATCGAAGGGCTGACGGTGCGGGTGTGTGCCGACGTGACGTTGACGACGTCGTTTGAAAATAGACGACTCTTTCAACTTCTCAAGACCACGACCTTCACGGGCTGGGGTGAGCTGACGATACGGTCGAAAACCGATGGGACGGCATATTGTTCAGAGAACTTGATCTTCGACAATATACGGGCTAACATAGTATGTAGTGAGGGAATTGCTTTGATTGGCAACGCTTCAGACTCGAAGCTGATCATCCGTAATTCGACGCTGTCGGTTTCTGGAGGCGGAGGCCGTTGTGCCGTCGCGAACTTTCATGGAGGCATCACACTGGAGCAGTGCGAGGTTGTTTCGCCCGAAGGGGCTTCTGCCTCTTATGGAACCTTTCATACTGCGGATTTTAGCGATGTCAAGGATTTGTTCATCCAGGCGATTCAGCCGAACCCCTGGCCGCTGAAGATCGACGGTAAAGCCGTCACGAACAGCAACTGCAACGACATTCTGGGCGACGGCCGTTTCCGTTTCGACACAGCCACGAAAACGCTGTGGGTGAAGGACGACTATACTTCCACCAGTAATAACCCGATCATCGATAACGAGGGCGTGAGCCACCTCCTTATCTGCAACGAAAAAACCATCTCGCTGGAGGCCACCAAGGCTGCAGCCTTCAGGTGCGCTGCGCCCACGGTCTTCTCCAATTGTGACTTCACGATGACAGCACCGTCGCGCATCGCACAATGCGGAGCCGACGTGACCTTCGACCATGCTGCCATCACCCTGACAGGCGGCAACTTTGGTCTGTTTGCCGCCAACGGCACAGAGAGGCTGTACGTGGACATGTCCGATATCAGTATTTCAGCGAAGACGGCTGCCGTCTTTGGCTTCGAGGGCGGCGTGGCGCTGGAGTGCTCCAAGATTGTCCTTCCGGAAGAAGGTGTGGTTCAGGACGGCTCTTTCTGCGACAAGGACGGCAACGTGGCCAAGAATCTGGAAATTAAGGCCGAATACTTCTCCATCCGTCAGCAGGCACACTGCCAGGTGACGGCCACACCCAGCTATCCTCAGCCAGGCGAAACGGTGATGCTGGCAGCCACGTTGGACAACCGATACTTCCTGCAGAGCTTTAAGGTGACCGACAGCGACGGCAACGCCGTGC
Source organism: uncultured Prevotellaceae bacterium (assembly GCA_947166655.1). Taxonomy (GTDB): domain Bacteria; phylum Bacteroidota; class Bacteroidia; order Bacteroidales; family Bacteroidaceae; genus Physcousia. The sequence continues at coordinate 12,776 of CAMVFC010000078.1, read as the reverse complement.
CACTGACGGGCGGCACATGGGACGACCCCACAGCCACCTTCGTGATGCCCGATGGGAAGGTCACCGTGGAGCCTGTGGTCACCGATGACGCCAGCACGCTTTATGTCTGCGTGCCCAAGACGGGAAGCAGGACTATTCAGATCGACCCGCACTGGAACCTGACGGGACTGAAGATCTACGACGATGGCGGCCCGGGAGTCGATTACAGCGCGAACTGCGACGGAACGCTGACCTTTGTAGCCCCGGAAGGATATGTCTTACAGCTCGAGGGCATCTCCGAAATGGAAGGTGAATATGAGGGTGCCTGGCTCGACTACATCGCTATTCACGACGGAGCCACGACCAGCGCACCTTATCTCGGCCGGCAGCACTACGGCACCTGGAATGGGGATGAAGTACCCGTCTGCGAGTCCAGCGGCAGAGCCATCACCATCCATGCCGTATCGGACGGCGGCTATCAGATAGGCGGTTTCATTCTCACCATGACCATGGTGAGGAGGCAACTCTTTGTAGGTGGTATTCTTGTGACGGATGAGAATAAGAACGACATCCTGGGCAACGGCATCTTCAGCTTCGACCCGGGTTCGTACACGCTTCACGTGAAGGGCAGCTATTCGGACATCGTCCCTGTGGTACAGAACTTAGGTTACGACCAGCTGACCATCAGTGTGGATCAAGACGCCACGCTGACCACCACCGACTTTTCGGATGCGTTATTACTTCGTTCCCCCACGACCATTACAGGCCCCGGCCTGTTGACACTGCAGTCGGACAAAACCGCCTGCTCTTCTTTTGCAGACCTGACCTTCGATCACGCCAGCGTGGTCGCCAAGGGCAATGGTTTGGGTCTTGCTGGCGATCCTGATGGGAGTACGAAGCTGATAGTGAAGGACTCTTATCTGCATCTGAAAATGGGGATTGCTGTCAAGGACTTTTACGGTGGCATCGAACTGGAGGGCTGCGAGCTGCTGCTCCCCGAAGAGGGATACATCTCTGGAGGAACCATTTGGTTTAAGGATGTTAATGATAACCCCATGGAGGTCATCATTGGCCAGCAGATTCAGCTGAGCATCGCCGGCACGGCCGTCACGATGCAGAACTGCAGCGACGTGCTGGGCAACGGACTCTTCAGCTACAATCCCGGCACGAAGACCCTCACCGTGAAGGGTAGCTATTCGACGGGCGAAGACTGGATGATCACGAACGGCATGGAAGGTGTGACCATCAACGTGCCTGCCGATGCCACATTGGAGGTGACTGATGAGGGTACCGGCGTCCTGGGGTGCTATGCCGCTACGACCTTCACGGGCAAGGGGCGTCTGACCATGAAGGCGCCTGCCGGAGCAGAGGAAGTGATCTTCGTGGGCAATGACGTGACGCTGGGCCTCGACCATGCGGACATCGTCGTGAAAGGTGCCAAGGTGGGTCTCAACACCTTTGGCGACATGAGCACGGCAGCACTTGACATCGTGCATTCCAACCTTCAGGCCGAAGGCACGCAGGCGGCTGCAGGGCGTTTCGGCGGCGGCATCTCGCTGACGGAATGTGAGCTGTTCTTCCCCTCCCCGGGCGACTACACCAACTCCCGTTTCTTGGACAAGAACGGCAACGATGCCAAGGCGGTGATCGTGACCTACGACATCGCTACAGGCATCACGGAACGGCCAACCTCGAGCAGCACCAAGGAGCCTGCCTACTACGACCTCAGCGGGCGCCGCATCCAGCGTCCGCAGAAGGGTATGTACATTGTCCGCGACCGTGGCGACCGAAGCAAAGTCCTTCTGATGAAGTGAAGGAGCGAGTTAAGGAGTTAAGGAGTTAAGGAGTTCTCCAAGCATAGAGCGAGCAAGCTCGAGTGAAGACGAATACTTTGTTTGCAGAAATCTGATAGAAATCAAGTGGTCATCATGGTATCGTCTTAACTCCTTAACTCCTTAAACACCTTAAACACCTTAAACTCCTTAACTCCCTTGTACCAAACGAAACTGGAGTAATATTATATATAGGTACGCGCGTGTACGCGAGAAAGACTTTGCAGGAAAAGAGGAAATAGCATTCACGGCATGTCTCTTTTCCGATAAAAAATAGCCGGAAAGTTTGGCGGTTTCGGAAGAAAGCCGTATCTTTGCACCCGCAAAACCGAAAGGCGAAGCACGAAGGGAGCTGACATGCTTCCGACATGGTGACTATAGTTCAGTTGGTTAGAGCGTCAGATTGTGGTTCTGAATGTCGTGGGTTCGAGTCCCACTAGTCACCCTCTCATCACCAACGACGATGAAAATCCCGCGAGCGAGAGTTCGTGGGATTTCTTGTATAGACAGATTTATTCATCATTTTTTACGGAATAACGACAGATGTTCAAAGTTCAAGATCTCAGGTTTTGGCTGGTCGCCCTGCTGATGTTGCTGGCCGCGGTGCCGGCAGGCGCTGTGCTGAAGGAGCGCAATCTGGCGCGTACACTGGGTGTGCTGCGTGCCGAACTGGAGACAGACAGGGCCAAGCAGCAGGCTTTCATGGCGCGCTATGAGCAGCAGGGTGCAGCCCAGCACCAGCAACTGGTGGCCTACATGAATCAATGCGAGCAGATCGGGCTGATGCTCTATTCGCAATCGGCCGACAACACGTTCGACATGGCATACGCTTGCCAGCAGGCGGTGAATCTCTACCGGCAGCTGAACGGGCATGGCGGGCGAGCGTTGCCTTATGATAAGATGATCGCGCGTATGCGAAGCGAAATAGAACGCTACGATGCGCTGATTGCCTCGCTGAAGGCTATGCCGCCGGTGCTGGAAGACTCGGTGCTGACGGCCAGTGACAGCATCCTGCTCAACGCCATCGATTCGCTGGAATCGGAGATGCCGAGAGGGGCGCGGACAAAGGGTGCACCGCCTGTGGCGACGGTACTGGCCGACAGGGTGGAGGACGACGAGGTGAACGAAGAGCCTCTCTACCTGAACGGCCAGCAGCTGGTGGACCGCAGGGAGTGTCTGCGGGCGGCCGAGACGCTCCGCAACGGGATGCAGGCGTTCCTGGAAGACCTGGAGGCGGAAAGCTCCTACTACAAAAGCGTACAGGAGAAGGTGGAACAGCTGAACACCTTTGCACAGAGGCGCTACAGGCTGCTGCAGGACCACATTTATCGTACGGGCGATGCCAATTATTTCTCTGTGCTGGCGCAGCTGCCGCGCTTTCTGCGGCAGGCAGGCCATTCGGCTTCCAAGAAATATGCCCCTTTCAGTCAGCCTGGCGGGCGCGATTCGGAATGGCGTGGTGTGCCGGTGCTGTTCATCAGTGTGTTCGTGGTCTTCTATCTGCTGCTGTCGTTGGGATTGACTTATGTCGTACTGCGATGGCTGTTGCCGAAGCGCTGGCGTGGCGAGAAGCATGTGCTGCGCCGGCGTATGCTGACGAACGTGCTCGGCATAGCCCTCTTTGCCTGCATCGTGATGGTGGTGCGGCAGTTGGTGGACCGCAACTTCATCCAGATGAGCACCAGTCTGATTATCACGATGGCATGGTTGCTGGAGGTCATAAGCCTCTCGCTGTATATCCGTCTGAAGGGTCAGCAGATGCGCCATGGCGCGCTTATCTATACGCCGCTGATGTTGCTGTCCTCGTTCGTCGTGATGCTTCGCATCGTGCTGATGCCGAACTCGCTGCTGACGGTGCTGCTGCCGCCGGTGCTGCTCGCCTTCGCACTTTGGCAGGTGTGGATGGTGCGCCGCCACCGTCGCGGACTGCCCTTGTCGGACGTCATCTATTCCCACCTCACCACGGCGGTGATGGTGGTGGCCTGCGTCGCGGCATGGGCGGGCTTCTCGCTGCTGGCCGTGCAGGTGCTGGTGTGGTGGACCTTCCAGTTGGCTGCCATCATGACCATTACGTGCTTCTACGACCTGATGGCACTCTATGAGCAGAAGCACCGCATAGCCGAGAAAGACATCACACAGACGTGGCTCTACGATTTCGTCAACCTCACGCTGGTACCCATCCTGGCCGTTGTGTCCATTCTCGTGAGCATCTATTGGAGTGCCGACATCTTCGAGATGACCAGCGTGTGCGTGAAGGCTTTCTTCAAGAACTTCGTCGATGTGACGAACCTGATACAGCTCTCGCTGTTCAAACTGTGTGTGGTGGCGGCACTGTGGTTCCTGTTCCGCTACCTGAACTATGCCACCTACCGCTTTTATGCTTACTTCCGTCAGCGCACGAATCCCGACGATACGTACAACCTGACGCTGGCGCGTAACATCATTGCCATCGTTGCCTGGGGCGTCTACTGCATCATTGTCTTTGTCGTGCTCAACGTGCCCAAGAGCGGCATCTCCATCGTTACGGCTGGCCTTGCCACGGGTCTCGGCTTCGCTATGCAGGACCTCATCGAGAACTTCTTCTATGGTCTTTCGCTGATGACGGGCCGTCTGCGCGTGGGGGATTTTATAGAATGCGACGGCATCACGGGAAAGGTGGAGAGCATCACCTATCAGAGCACGCAGATTGTCACCGCCGACGGTTGTGTCATTGCCTTCTTGAACAAGGCGCTCTTCAGCAAGAACTTCAAGAACAAGACACGCAACCACAGTTATGAACTCATGAAGATTCCCGTCGGTGTGGCTTACGGCACCGATGTGAAGCAGGTGCGTTCGCTGCTGGTGGAGGCGCTGACGCCCCTCTGTCGGGAGCGGAATGCTGAAGGCCAGCCCGTCGCCGACCCCGGACGGCCGGTGAGCGTGCTGTTCTCAGATTTCGGCGACAGCAGCGTCGACCTGATTGTCTGTATCTGGATGATGGTGGAGGAGAAGTACACGTTATCCGCACGCGTGAAGGAAGTCATCTACGAGACGCTGAACAGTCACCACATTGAGATTCCCTTCCCGCAGCGCGACCTGCACATTATTCAAAAAGAAAAGTGAAGAGTGACTGACCCCACCCGAAGACCCTCAACGGACTCTCCCCCCGCCCTCCCTAAAGGGAGCTGTTACTTAATAAAAGCAGAGGTTTGGGAAATCTGCTCTTGTCAGGTAATTGCTCCCTCCCTTTAGGGAGGGCGGGGGGAGAGTCCGTTGAGAGTCTTCGGAGGAAAGCCGTTCGTTAGTCGTTCAATCTGAAGCGCAGCTGCCAGAAAGCTACGGCTGAGGCTGCTGCCACGTTGAGCGAGTCCACGCCATGCGCCATCGGGATGCGTGCTACGAAGTCGGCAGCAGCGATGGTGGAGTGGGGCAGCCCGTCGCCCTCGGTGCCCATGATGATGGCCAGTCGCGATTCATCCTGCAGACGCGGATCGTCCAGGCGAATAGAGTTGTCGGTCAGTGCCATGGCTACTGTGCGGAAACCCTCTTCGCGGAGTGCCGACTGATATGTGTCGGCATCTACCCACGCCCAGGGCACCAGGAAGACAGAGCCCATGGACACGCGCACGGCACGCTGGTTCAGCGGGTCGCAGGAGTTCGACGTCACGAGGACGCCGTCGATGCCCAAGGCTGCTGCCGAGCGGAAAATGGCACCAATGTTGGTGGTATCCACGACTCCGTCGATGACGACCAGGCGATGTGCCTCGCCACAGACAGCAGCGAGGCTTAGGGGCTGCGGGCGACGCATGGCACAGAGTACGCCGCGTGTCAGGGTGTAGCCAGTCAGCGTGGCCAGCAGTTCGCGGCTGCCCGTGTAGACCGGGATGTCGCCGCAGCGGGCTATGATGCCGGCGGCATCACCCGTGAGATGGCGCCGCTCGCATAGCAGGGAAAGAGCTTCATAGCCGGCATCCAGCGCTACTTGAATGACTTTGGGACTCTCGGCGATGAAGATGCCTTTCTCGGGTTCCAGACGGTTGCGCAACTGCGCCTCGGTCAGGGTGGAAAAGACTTCTAAGCCCGGTTGGGCAAGGCTGGTGACTTCAATCATCTGCATAACGGCTGCAAAGATATGGAAAAAAGCACAAATATGCTTCGTTTCTCGTAGGATTTTGCTATCTTTGCGCCATTCTTCACGAACGAAACGAATCGGTATGCGTTTTCTCTTTGCCGTTGTGGCTGCTCTGATGCTGGTATCCTGTTCCACGGGAGACCGTCGCCCGCATAAGCCTGCCTCGAAGGGGCTGCCTTATGAGCTGGTGCTGATTGTCCCGAAGGCACTTTACGAAGGTTCGCTGCGTGACAGCCTCGATGCGCTCTTGAAAAGCTCGACACCAGTGTTGCCGCAGCACGAGCCTCTCTTCCGTCTGGATGTCGTCTATCAGGAGGGGAACCTCGTCCCCTGGCGCACTTTCCGCAACCGACTGCTGGTCGACCTCGGGCCCGCGGATATCGGTGTCGCCCGCAACGCCATTGCCCGCCCTCAGATAGAGGTGAAAGTGTCGGCGCCGTCGGCACGCGAGTTGGCCGAGTTGATAGGAGCTAACCGGCAGTATCTGACAGATCTGTTTGTGGACTCCGAGCTGGAAGTCGAAGCCGCCCGACTGCGCAGGAAATACAGCCGGATGACGTACGATTCGCTGCAACGTCTGTCGGGCCATACCATCTGCGTGCCCGAAGGGCTGCACGCGGCTAAGGTCGCGACGGATTTCCTCTGGACAGGAACGAATCTCAACGACCGCGACCAGAACTTCGTCTTTTATTCTTATCCCTGGGACGGCCAGGCGCTTTCGGAATCGCGCTTCGTGGAGAATCGTGACAGCGTCATGCGTGTGAATATTCCCGGTGCGGCAGTCGGACAGTGGATGCAGACGGCACGGGTGCCACTGCCTTCCCCTGCAGCCTCTGCTCCGTCGGCTTCTGCCACGTCGGTGTCGGCCGATGGTCACGCGCGGAAGGGCTCCCCCCTTGTTCTCTCGCGCACGCGCGTAATAGATAATAAGGTGGTGCTGGAAGTGCACGGCCTTTGGGAGATGCGAGGCGGGGCGTTGGGGGGCGCTTTTATTTCGATGGAGCGTGTCGATACCGCAGCACGTCGGGTGCTGGTCACTGAAGGTTTCATCTATTCACCCCACTCGCCGAAGCGTAATCTGATGCGCCAAATGGAAGCCGCTCTACGCACTTTTCATTGACAATTATCATCTTCTTTGCACACTTTGGGTGCTTTTTGTGCAATTTTCTTGCACGAAAAGACATCTTACCCTACCTTTGCCGCCGTTTTTAAGAAGTATTAAAAGTAATATTGATTTCATAACTGAGTAAAAAGAATGAAAAAACAACTACTCTTCTTTGCCCTCGCGGCTGCTTCTCTGAATGCTTTTGCGGGCGGCTATGTGACAAACACAAACCAAAATGCAGCTTTCGGCCGTAACCTCTCTCAGGAAGCAATGATTGACATCCTGGCTACTTATGCCAATCCCGCCGGTGTCGCTTTCTTGAGCAACGGATGGCACATGGCCGTCAATAATCAAAGTGCCTTCCAGACGCGTACGGCCAACTCGTGGTTCGTGGATGCAGAGCGTGGACCCTTCCTGACGGGTATCGTCAATGGTGAGCGCAACACCTCGTCCACGAAACGTTTCAAGGGTAAGGCTACGGCGCCTGTCATTCCCTCGTTGGACTTGGCCTACGTGCAGGACAAATGGAGTCTGGGCTTCCACTTCGGCATTATCGGAGGCGGTGGCAAATGTGAGTTCAGCGACGGCCTCGGCTCGTTCGAGAGTAAGGTGAGCCTGCTGCCTTCCGTTCTTAATGCCCTCACGGGAACGAACGATGTAAAAGGTTATGCCATGGATACTTACATGCGCGGACGTCAATACTATTTCGGCGGTCAGATCAACGGCACGTACAAACTGACCCCCAACCTGAGCGTGGCGCTCGGCTTGCGTGCGGTCTATGCAACCTGTAACTATTACGGCTACGTGAGCAACGTGCAGACCGTACTGGCCGACGGTACGACAATGCCTGTTACTAATTACATGGCTCCCGTTGTAGCCCAACTGGCAGCGGCCGTTCCCGAATTGGCGCCTGTCATGGGGTCGATCTCCTCTGTCGCTGGCGATGTGCGCTTGAATTGCGACCAGACGGGTTGGGGCCTGACGCCTATCATTGGTATCGACTGGCGCATTAATGACCACTGGAATGTGGCCGCTAAATACGAATTCAAGACGCGTCTGCGTCTGGAGAACGAGAGCGGTGAGAGTGCTTCCGGCTCGGCTCTGGCGCAACTCGATGAGTATGCCGACGGAAAGAAGGTGGAAGCTGACATCCCCGCCATCCTGTATGTGGGTGCGCAGTACAGCCCGATTTCTGCTGTGCGCATCAACGTCGGCGGCCACCTCTATTTCGACAAGCAGGCTACGCAGTACGGTCATCGGGAGAAGGCGCTCGACGGACAGGGTTGGGAGCTGACAGCAGGTGCCGAGTATGACATCAACGACATGTTTACCGTAAGTGCCGGATGGCAGCATACCCACTATGGCCTGGGTGACAACAGCAAGTATATTTCTGATATGAGCTTCGTTACCAATTCCAATAGCGTCGGCTTGGGCGCTCGCATTCATGTGAGCAAGAAGGTGGCTCTGGACATCTCTTACTTCAAGACCATCTACAACCACTATGACAAGCATCATGACGATTACAATAATATCAAGGCCAATGTCGGCAACCTCTTGGCTGGCGTGACCGCACAGGTAAAAGGCATTGCCAATGGCATCGCTGCTTCCGATGTGCAGAATGGCATCAATCCCGCCGATGACCCCCGCTTGCAGGTCATCAGTTCGCTGAGTGGAAGAGTGCAGGGACTGAGCGCAGTGCAGACGCCCGGACACGACCGTCTGCTGCGTACGAACGATGTCGTGGGCATCGGCGTAGTCGTGGATTTCTAAGAGAATACCAAGAAAATCAGAATCAACGAAGAGCAGAGAACGACGCTTTTCTCAGAGTTCGTTATACGAAGGCACCTGTGGAATAAATTCATAGGTGCCTTTTTGTAGGTTCAGGTGGCAAATGACGTGCTGCAGGCCGTTGGAGACGATGAGCCATTCCACGCGTAGAACGATGTTGTAGCGTGATATCTGGTCGAACACTTTCTGCGTCAGTGGCACCGACGGCGCTTTGTATTCGATAATCATCCTCGGCATACGGTCCAGACCATACAGTACCGTATCGCAACGGCGCGACATACCGTTCAACGACAGGGAAACCTCGTTGCCCAGTAGCCCGGCAGGGTAACCCTTGTAGTCTGTCAGATAGGCAGTGAAATGCTGGCGCACCCATTCTTCAGGAGTCAGCCGAACGTAGCGTCGGCGAAGGGGGTCGAACACGGTGCGCTGACCGCCATTCTCGCCGAAGTGAAGAGCGGCGGGAGGAAGGTTCAGGGCCGGGTAGGAGAGAGGCGTACTACTTTTCATGCCGCAAAGATAAAGAAAAATGAGGATTGGCGGGGCGAAAATCGCAAATAATGCTTATCTTTGCCACCGAAATAATCTCTTATGGCTATGAAAACAAAGCAAGAAATTGTTGAGAACTGGTTGCCACGCTACACGAAGCACCCGCTTGAAGACTTCTCGAATTTGGTTCTGTTGACCAACTTCAACAACTATGTAGACATCTTCTGTGAGCATTTCAATATTCCTGAGCCGTCCTACGACGCTAATATGCGAATGGCGACTGCCGATGGAATCACGATGATCAACTTCGGAATGGGCTCGCCCAATGCAGCTATCATCATGGATTTGCTGAGTGCTATCTCCCCGCGCGCCTGCCTGTTCCTCGGCAAATGTGGAGGCATACCGGCTAAGGTGCACATGGGCGACTTGATACTTCCCTTGGCGGGGATTCGTGGCGAAGGAACCTCCAACGACTATTATCCGCCTGAGGTGCCTGCACTGCCTGCTTTTATGCTGCAGCGTGCCGTCTCTTCTTCCATACGAGATGCTGGCCATGACTATTGGACAGGTACCGTCTATACGACCAATCGCCGTATATGGGAACATGATGAATCCTTTAAGGATTATTTGCGCAAGACACGTGCCATGGCGGTAGATATGGAGACGGCGACCCTCTTCACCACCGGCTTTGCCAACCACATTCCTACGGGTGCCCTGCTGCTCGTCTCGGATAACCCGATGACCCCAGACGGCGTCAAGACGGCAGAGAGCGACCGTAAGGTCACAACTGACTATGTTAACGACCATGTGCTCATCGGTATTCAGGCGCTTGAGAAAATCAAGAAAGAGGATAAGACCGTCAAGCACCTGAAGTTCGACTGGTAAAGCGGCCACCTTTTAATCATCTGAAAAGAGCTTATATGCAGCTCGCCCTATCATGGCAAAAAAAGCTGGAGGCATTTCATACGAAGACATCGTGCGCCAGGTGCGCGCGAAGGATTTCAAACCTGTCTATTATCTGATGGGCGATGAGCCCTATTACATCGATCGCCTTGCCGATTATATTGTCGAGCAGGCGCTGACGGAGGATGAGCGAGACTTTAATCTGACGATTCTCTATGGGCCGCAGACGACGGGAGAAGACGTCGTCAATGCGGCTAAAAGATACCCGATGATGGCAGAAAGGCAGGTCGTCGTCGTCAGAGAGGCGCAGCGCCTCAATCACCGTGAGGTGCTCCTCTATTATGTCCAGAAACCGCTCGATTCCACGGTGCTCGTCATCTGCCACAAAGAAGGCTCTTTGGACCTTCGTACGAAGCTTGCTGCCGAGATAAAGAAGTCTGGAATCCTCTTTGAATCGAACAAACTTTATGACCGTGAACTCCCTGGTTTTATAGGGGCTTACGTCCGCAGGAAGGGCCTTGAGATTGCGCCAGAAGCAATTCAAATCCTCTGTGAGCATGTAGGCGCGGATCTCAACCGCCTTGCAGGAGAACTCGACAAGCTGGCCATCGCTGTCGCCAGCACACGACGTATCGATGCACAAGCGATAGAGGACAACATCGGCATCAGTAAAGAGTACAACTCTTTCGAACTGCTTTCTGCTCTCGCATCGAAGGATGTATTGAAAGCAAACCGCATTGTGAAATATTTTGACAATAACCCAAAGAACTTTGCACTGCAGCCGACGTTGTCTACGCTCTTCAAGTTTTTCTCCGATTTGATGCTTGCCTACTATGCTCCGACGCGTTCGGAGGAGGGTATAGCAGCATGGCTCGAACAGACCACATGGCAGGTGCGCAAGAATGTTATGCCAGCGCTTCGGATGTATTCTGCGATGAAGGTGTTCAACATAATCGATGAAATACGCCGAACGGATGCTGCATCGAAGGGTGTAGGGGGCCAAAAAACCTCCGATGGAGACCTCCTGAAAGAGCTCGTCTTTTCGATTCTTCATTAGTTTTGTTTCTATTTTGCCTCAATCTGGAAACAGAAAAAAATGGGGTATATTCTTTGAAAAAAGCCTGTTAGGGCTTTTTTTGTGCTCTGAGAATTGCGCAGAAAAAACAAAATGATCACTCGTCTTTGAGCGTGAAAACGAAGCGATTTTTACTCTTCGCAAATTCGAATTCAGAAAAATTAAGGATTAAATATCAGAACGATTTGAAGTTCTAAATTTGAAAGCGTGAATTCACAAATCGAAAACAGAATGCATTCAAACCCGAAAACGCAAGTTCAAACCCGAGAACTTTTGATTCGCGAACACAAATTTGCCTGTTTGAATAATCGAACGAATTTGCATCCGCGGTAGGATGTAATACGATAATCGAAAGAAAATGAGTTAGATTACTTGAATATTTGCAAACGCAAACATCTACCTATTGTCAATAAAACAGAATTTCGCCCATCGGGATGATTATGTTTCTGAATATCGAATATTAATCGTTTGGTTATGAGAAATTCACGGAGAGAATATTAAAGAACAAAATAAGGGTTTTCGGAAATGAGAACCTCACAATTCAGTTTCTTAAACCCGAACAATGAAACGCATTGATTCTAAACTCCGAACTTTTGAATTTGAAATGTGAGAAATCTGAATCTTGAACATTTTTTTTGCGAAATTCTTGCGTGTATAAAATCTTTTTCCTTACTTTGCAGCGTCAAATCACGATGGAGGCTCCTAAGTGGGTCGAAAATTGAGGTAGAAAGTAATGAAAGGAAGAATTTCTCAAATCATGCAGACGGTGCAAATGAAGCAGAACGAATTTGCCAATGCCCTCGGAATATCTCCTTCATCTTTGTCAAGCATCCTCAATGGGCACACTTCTCCTACAGCTAATACTGTTCAAGCTATCCATCGTCGGTTTCCTGAGATCAGCGTCACCTGGCTGATGTTTGGTGAAGGCGATATGTATCAGGATTCCCGTGAGGGACATGACGACGTCGTCGACGCAGATGCGCGGTTGGATGGTAAGTCTGGTAGCGATCAGGAAAAAAAAGACCCTCTGCTGCAATTCTCTGACGAAGCAAGTGGACAGAGTGCTGAGAGCACGGTTACAGATCATGCCCAGGCGAACCAAGTTATCATCCGTGAAACGGTAAAATATATTGACAAACCACAGCGGAGAATTACAGAAATCTTGGTTCATTACGACGACGGAACCTTTGAATCATTCCCAGCCCGCAAGGCTGATTGAAGGACTATTACCTTATAGAATAACACATATAATCACTTTTACCCAAGAAGCTGGCCGCAAATTATTCCTTTTTCTACTCCTTATTTTCCTAAGCGGCCAAAAGGGGGCTCGAACCCGTGAGGGCTACGGCTCCCCTTTTTTATCCCCTATTCCAAACGCTGTCTGTGCGCCTCCCTAAGACTCTTTTCCGAATAGTTTTGCTGTGGGTTTGCGCCTCTTCGAAGACGCCACCTTGATTGTCCCAAGCCGTATTTCTGTCACATGGGGCACAAAACGGC
>CAMVFC010000077.1 GCA_947166655.1 uncultured Prevotellaceae bacterium | reverse complement strand
AAACAAAATGAGAAAAGCAAAACCAAAGAAGCGTGTGATCCTGCCGGATCCCGTCTTCAACGACCAGAAGGTCTCGAAATTCGTGAATCACCTGATGTATGACGGAAAGAAAAACACGTCGTACGAAATCTTCTACAAGGCCCTTGAGACCGTTGGTGAGAAGATGAAGAATGAGGAAAAGTCAGCTCTTGAGATTTGGAAGCAGGCTCTCGACAACATCACTCCGCAGGTGGAGGTGAAGAGCCGTCGTATCGGTGGTGCCACATTCCAGGTGCCCACTGAGATTCGTCCTGACCGTAAGGAGAGCATCTCGATGAAGAACATGATTTCCTTCGCTCGCAAGCGCGGTGGTAAGGGCATGTCGGAGAAGCTTGCCGCAGAGATCATGGATGCTTTCAACAATCAGGGTGGTGCATTCAAGCGTAAGGAGGACATGCACCGCATGGCTGAGGCTAACCGTGCATTCGCTCATTTCAGATTCTAATGGTATTAATATAGGTAAAAAGATAAAATGGCAAAGCACGATTTAAGATTGACACGTAACATCGGCATCATGGCCCACATCGATGCCGGTAAGACTACTACTTCAGAGCGCATCCTTTTCTATACGGGTAAGACTCACAAGATTGGTGAGGTGCACGATGGTGCCGCTACAATGGACTGGATGGCTCAGGAGCAGGAGCGTGGCATTACCATCACCTCGGCCGCTACTACATGTAACTGGGACTGGAATGGTGAGAAATACAAGATTAACCTCATCGACACTCCGGGACACGTTGACTTCACTGCTGAGGTGGAGCGCTCCCTGCGCGTGCTCGACGGAGCCGTAGCTACTTACTCTGCCGCCGACGGTGTGCAGCCTCAGTCGGAGACTGTATGGCGCCAGGCCGACAAATACATGGTTCCGCGTATCGGTTACGTGAATAAGATGGACCGCTCGGGTGCTGACTTCTTCGAGACAGTACAGCAGATGCGCGACATTCTGGGTGCTAACCCTGTGGTGATTCAGGTGCCCATCGGCGCTGAGGAGAACTTCAAGGGTGTGGTTGACCTGATTAAGATGAAGGCTATCCTCTGGCACGATGAGACCATGGGCGCTGAATACGACGTGGAGCCGATTCCCGCCGACCTCGTGGACGAGTGCGACGAGTGGCGTAACAAACTGCTGGAGGCAGCCGCTGATTATGATGAGGCACTCATGGAGAAATACTTCGACGATCCCGAGTCGATTACCGAGGAGGAGATCATTGCCGCCATCCGTAAGGGTACCGTGGCTATGGAGTGCACTCCTATGATCTGCGGCTCATCGTATAAGAACAAGGGTGTGCAGCCTCTGCTCGACTATGTTTGCGCTTTCCTTCCCTCACCCGTTGACGTTGAGGTGGTGCAAGGTACCAACCCCAATACCGACGAGGAAGAGGACCGCAAACCTTCTGAGGATGACCCCACAGCCGCTCTGGCCTTTAAGATTGCCACCGACCCGTATATGGGACGCCTGGTGTTCTTCCGCGTCTACTCTGGTAGCGTGAAAGCCGGTTCGTATGTGTACAATCCCCGTTCGGGCAAGAAAGAGCGTATCAGCCGTCTGTTCCAGATGAACTCGAACAAGGAGATTCCCATGGAGTCAATCGACGCCGGTGATATCGGTGCCGGTGTAGGCTTCAAGGATATCCGCACAGGTGATACTCTCTGCGATGAGAGTGCTCCTATCGTGCTCGAGTCAATGACCTTCCCCGACACAGTGATCTCGATTGCCGTGGAGCCGAAGAGTCAGGCCGACATCGCCAAGCTCGACAATGGTCTGGCCAAGCTGGCCGAGGAAGACCCAACCTTCACCGTGCATACCGACGAGCAGAGCGGACAGACCGTGATCTCGGGTATGGGTGAGCTGCACCTCGATATCATCATCGACCGCCTGAAGCGTGAGTTCAAGGTGGAGTGCAACCAGGGTAAGCCTCAGGTGAACTACAAGGAGGCCATCACCAAGACCGTTAATCTGCGCGAGGTCTACAAGAAGCAGACTGGTGGACGCGGTAAGTTTGCCGATATCATCGTAAACATCGGTCCGGTTGACGACGACTGGAACGTGAAGGAGAACGGCGGACTGCAGTTTGTCAACGAGGTGAAGGGCGGTAACATCCCCAAGGAGTATATTCCTGCCATTCAGAAGGGCTTCGAGGAGGCTATGAAGGCTGGTATCCTGGGCGGTTATCCGATGGACACCCTGAAGGTTGTCGTTGTCGACGGCTCGTTCCACCCGGTAGACTCTGACCAGTTGTCGTTCGAGCTTGCTGCCCGCAATGCCTACAAGAACGCTTGCACCAAGGCAGGCCCCGTGCTCATGGAGCCCATCATGAAACTCGAGGTGATCACTCCCGAGGAGAACATGGGTGACGTGATTGGCGACCTGAACAAGCGTCGCGGACAGGTAGAGGGCATGGAAGAGGCCCGTAGCGGCGGCCGTGTCATCAAGGCTATGGTTCCCCTGTCGGAGATGTTCGGCTATGTTACAGCCCTGCGTACCATCACCTCAGGACGTGCCACCAGCTCAATGGAGTACGACCACCACTCTCCGCTGTCAAGCACAATTGCCAAGGCAGTGCTGGAGGAGGTTAAAGGCCGCACAGACCTGGTATAAGTAAATAAGGGAGCACCGTTGAGCAAATGACTCTTTAGCGGTGCTCCTCATGATACAAATAATAAGTTTAATTAAAAAAATTATTTCACAATGAGTCAGAAAATCAGAATCAAGCTGAAGTCTTACGACCACAAATTGGTTGACAAGTCAGCAGAGAAGATTGTGAAGGCCGTGAAGGCTACCGGTGCTATCGTCAGCGGTCCTATCCCCCTGCCTACACACAAGCGTATTTACACCGTGAACCGTTCTACCTTCGTCAACAAGAAGGCCCGCGAGCAGTTCCAGCTGTCTAACTACAAGCGTCTGATCGACATCTACAGCTCAACAGCTAAGACCGTAGACGCCCTGATGAAACTCGAACTCCCCAGCGGTGTTGAGGTTGAAATCAAAGTATAGTACCAGCATTCAACGCATATATAATAGCAGCGCATTCCAGTCGGGAATGCGCTGTTTTTGTTTGCATAGAAAGAATGGGGTGGCGGAGGCGAGTGATTATAGCCTCACTTCCGGCACCACTAAGCCATCGAACAGGTTGATGATGCGCTGGGCATAGCCTGCATCTCGCTCCGAGTGAGTCACCATCACAACGGTAGTACCTTCCTGGTTGAGTTGTGTCAGGAGTTGCATCACTTCCAGACCGTTCTTTGAGTCGAGGTTACCTGTGGGCTCGTCGGCAAGGATCAGCTTGGGGTTCATCACCACGGCGCGGGCGATGGCCACGCGCTGCTGCTGTCCGCCCGAGAGTTGTTGGGGGAAGTGGTGGGCACGGTGAGAGATAGCCATGCGGCGCAGCACCTCTTCCACGCGCTGCTTTCGCTCCTTCTTAGGAACGCCCAGATATGTCAATGGCAACTCAACATTCTCTTCTACGTTTAACTCGTCAATCAGGTTGAAGCTCTGGAACACGAAGCCTATCTGCCCCTTGCGTACAGCCGTGCGCTGGCTCTCCTTCAGGCTGCCTACGTCCTCGCCGTCGAGCCAGTACCGGCCGCTGGTGGGGTTGTCGAGCAGGCCCAATATATTTAATAAGGTGGACTTGCCACAACCCGACGGCCCCATGATGGCCACGAACTCACCTTTGTTCACTTCGAGCGATACACCGCCCAGTGCAACGGTCTCCACCTCTTCCGTGCGGAACACCTTCTGAATGTTTTCTAACTTAATCATCATATATGGTTTTTAAATGTTATTATTCTGTCTTTAGATAATTCACAGGATTACTGGTTGCTACGCGATAGGTCTGGAGCAGCACTATGGCGGCAATGACGAGCAGCACGAACAGTGCACAGGCGGTGAAGACAAACCATGAGAGAGAAATCTTGTCGGCAAACTGCTCCATCAGCATGCGACTGAAAAACCAGCCCAAGGCGACACCGACGATGATAGACGGAATGGCTATCAGCGCAATACTGCGCAGAAACAGTCCCTGCAGTTCGCTAACGCCAGCACCCATCACCTTGCGGATGGCCAGTTCGCGCGAGCGGCGCTGCACCTCGTCGCGCACATAGCCTATCAGCCCGATAAGCGTGATGAGCAGCGATGCCAGGCAACCAATCATAATCAGGTCGCGGGTGTGCCTTGTCTCTTGATAGCTGTCGGCTATCTCGTTGGAATAAAGTTTCACATTCAGTTCGGCGTCAGGATAGAGGCGGTCGCATACTTGCTGCACGGCCTGCAGGTTATCTGGCGTGATGCTTTGAAGCTTTATCATGATATAATGCGTAAAGACATTGCCGTTGGCAACCATCATGGGGCGTTCTTCGCCAGATACCAGCGAACCCAACTTAAAGTTCTTTACGATGCCGACAACAGTCAAAGGATACTCGTCGCCAACTGAGGAGTTGACGAACTGCTTGCCTACGACGTCATCGATGCCCGCCACTTCTTTCATTTTTTTTGCAAACTTCTCGTCCACCAGCATCTCCTGCGTCCAGCCTTTATGATTCAGGCGTTTGAAGTCGCGGCCGCGAACAATCTTAAGTCCCATTGTTTCCACCAGTCCACCCTCGGCAAAGAACAGATTGACGCTATTGAACAGTTCCTGTGGATTGCCTGGCACCAGCACATTGTCGCCGCTCTGCCTCTCGCAAAAGAGCGAATAGGCGGCTGCCGCTTTCTCGACGCAGGGCTGATTCTCTATCTCACGGGCCAGTGAATAGATGGAGTCGCCGTGTAGGGCACTGACGTTGACGTAGGCCACGCGGTCATACTGATAGCCCATGTCCGCCTGCAGCATATAGTTGTACTGCCGATAGATGGTCGACAGCACGCAGAGGAGCATCGTGCTCAGCACGAACTGGAAGGCCAGCAGCGACAGCTTCCACGCGCGTTTGCTCTCGCTGTAGAGCCGATAGGCGTAGGTGATCGGGATGCGCGAATAGATCATTCCTGGCAGGAGGCCGCAGCACAGCAGTACGATGAGGCATACGATAGTGAGCACGGCGAAGGTCTGCGCCGAGAAGAGTGTGCTGACACTTACGCCTAAGAGGTCGCGCACCCAGTCCTGTCCTGCCCAGAGCAGCAGGGCCATGACGGCCAGTGCCGTCAGCAGATGAACGGCAGACTCCTTCAGCGACGTTAGATAGAACTCCCGATGCGGCGCACCCAGCACCTTGCGCAGGGCTACTTGCCGTGCCCGGCCCACCATCGTACTGAAGACCACAAGGATATAGTTCATCACAGCCGTAAAGAGCATTACCCCTGCCACCACCGAGAGAATGATGCAGGTGGTGCGCACGGTCGTATCCTTCATCCGCTGCCCTGTGACGTTCACCAGTTCGATGCCTGCATCGGTATAGCCGCCCTCCTTCAGGTCGTCCCAAGGGAGGATGCGCTGCAGCAGTTCTTTGATTTCCTTTCTTACCTTATCCATATCGGTGTCGTGCCTAAGGCGCACATACGAATGGTAGCGGTCGTTGCCTATCAGGTTTTCCGTGCCGTCCCATGCGTAGGTGCCAACGGAGGGCATAGACATAAGAATGTCGAAACTGTTGTAGGCGGAGTTCTCTGGATAGTCATCAAACACGCCGCTAATGGTCATCGGCTTCTGCGGGGCAGAGGCAAAACAGAAAGACTTTCCCACCACATCGCCACCTATCTTTTCACTCAGTCGCCGGCTGATCATGCACTGTCCGGCTGTGGAGAGAATCTGCTTGGCATCACCCACCAGCACCGTCGTGGCGAAGATGTCGAAGAAGCAGGAGTCGGCAAACACCGCCTCGCGGAAGTAGTGGCGGCTGCCGTCCTGAAGCGTCAGCTTCTCCTCGCTGAACTGCGCCGTGTAGCGCGTGGCACTCAGTATCTCAGGTATCTCGCGAGCCAGTACGGGTGCAATACCTCCCGACGTAGCCCCAAGTTGCTGTTTCGCTTCGCCCTTTCTCTGGAAAGTCTCCTGCAACTCATACACGTGCTCCTTGTCCACGATGCAGCGGTCGTAGTTCATCTCCAGCTGCACCTTGGCAATCAGCACCAGTCCGACGGTCAGTCCGATGACCAGCGACGTGACTTTGATGAGGGTTCCTTGTCCTCTGTAATTACTCTTCATAGCGTTTTTTACTACTATTTGATGCAGCAAAGTTACGTCAATAAAACGAATCCGCCAAGGTTTTCGGCCCTGGCGGATGCTGATTGTCTAAAAATTAGACAGTTCGGCGTATGATTTTTAGACACTTTGATTGCAAATCATGCGGGCCATGTCATTCAATGAGAGGCATTGGTTGCGACTGATGGCAATGTGCTCGTTGTGGTGTTCCCATGGGGCAAGGATGAGCAGTTGGCCCCGGGCACAAGCCTCCATGCGTTGGCCACCGGGCTTTGCCAAGTCGGTAAAGCCATTCTCTTGAAGGTAGATGAGTGGGAAGCCTCGTTCGAAGGCAGCGCGCATCACCGCTTTCTCGCCAGGCGATATGGAGGGCGACACAAGCACGGCTCCTTGTGCGGCGGCAGAGAGGAAATGGTTCATCCGTTGCTGTATCTCCGTTTCTGTCAAGCGGCGCGAGCATTGCACCTGCAGCCTGACGGGGCGCTGAAGCAGGAATCGGTTGCCGATGGCCGAGAACTGCTGACTGCCGATGATAAGGCCACGCTGCACGCGGAAGAGGTCGGGGTGCTCGCGTTTCATCAGCAGGCGGCGCGGGTTGTCGGCGAGGTAGCGGAGCCAGGTGTCGAGCTGGCCTTCGCGCAAGAGCAGGCGGTCGTTGTAGCCGCGGGCAAAAAGCAGGCCGTGGTGGCGGTCGTCCTTTGGGCGTTGTCCTGCCTGTTCTGTTTGTTGCGACCAGGTCGCAACAGACGGAACCTGGCCGAGCACTATGCGGCGGTAGGCTTTGTTGCAGCCCGTCTTGAAGCCCTTGATGGCCTACCCCAGGTGCTGGTCCATTCTTTCTTTTACGAAGAGTATGCCGTGCAGATGGTCGGGCATCATCTGCAGGGCCAGCACTTCTATTTCTGGATATAGGTCATGGGTCGCCCACCAGCGTTCTTCAATGGCGCGGCCTAACTCCGACAATTCAACATGCGGCTCATCGGGCGTACCTGGTACGCCATCGCTGCGTCCCGCCACCTTACCGAAGAGCGGGCGGCGACACTCGGTCACCATCGTTATCATGTAGATTTGGCGACTCTGATAGTCGTGGCCGACACAGCGGCGGTTCATCGAGGGAATCTTCTCGCCCGCAAAGGCTTTCTGCTTCTCATAAGTTTCTTTATCCACAATGCAAAAATACGGCAATTGCTTGACAAAGACAAACAATTCGGGCGAAATCTACTTGTAATCGATAGATTTCGCCCGTTTAGTTACTCCGTCTTGATATTCTTCACGGGATTCTCTGTGGCGGCTCGCCAGCTCTGGACGATGACGGTGAGCAGGGAAATGATGAAGCAGGTCGCCCCGGCAGCAGCGAATATCAAGGGGCTGAGTGCGATGCGATAGCTGAACTGCGAGAGCCAGTCGTTGCCTATATAATATATAATAGGTATAGCGATGACGAAGGCCACGACAACGTAGACCATGAAACGGCTGAGCAGCCGATACAGCACTTCACTGCTTGTACCTCCAAACACCTTGCGCACAGCTATCTCCTTCCGGTGTTGCTGCAGGTAGAAGGTGGACATAGCCAGTAGCCCCAGCATGGCAATAAGGAAGGCCACAACGGTGAATACTTCAACCAAAGAAAGAATGCGGTGCTCCTTGTCGTAGCAGGAACGCAACTGGTCGTCATAGAAATTGAAGTTGTTTTCCATATCACGCTCAAACACCTTCCGATAAACCTCGCCTACCTGCCGCTTCGCCTCGTCCTTGTCACCCTGATAGCGCATCATCAGGCAGTATTTGATGAGTGGCTCTTTATAGAGTTGTACCATCTGAGGGCGCCCCTCGTAGGTGGTTTCCAGAATGTTGTGCAGATGCACTGGTTCTATCAGTCCGTCAATTTGTGTCAGCACTGGGTTCTTGCTGAAACGGAACGCACGAGCCTCAGCAGGCAGTCCGTGTAACGCGAGGGCGTTGGGCGTTACGTAAGTCTTGACTCCATTAGGGCCTGTTGTGCCATAGTCGGCGATGATCTTCAGGTCGAGCATTCTCATCCACGATTCCGTCTCACGGAACTGCTGCCAGGCAATCGTTCGCCCGTCTATCTCATAAGTGTTGTTGCTGCCGGCATGTAACGGACTGCCCAGTCCCAAAGCGGCATCCTCCACGCATGGCAGTTTTCGCACCTCGTCAAGCAACACCGTCATCCGCGGATCTCCAAATTGCGGGGCGCGTACCTCCATCAGCCGCTCGTGGTTGTAACCTAAGGGGGCATTGACCAGATGGCGCATCTGCAGCATCATCGTCAGCGCCACTGCAAGTAGCACCATGGTTATGACATGCTGGAAGATGATGGAGAGCGCCTGCCCTGAGGTTCGCCATCCGCGCAATGAAGCGATTTGGGGCGTGCCCTTCACGATGTCTATGGGACGCGCTTTCGAGATATGCCACGCCGGCCCTATGCCTGCCACCACGCCCAGCAGCAGGGCAAAGGCCACCAATCCGCAGATGACGACGGGCGAGAGCAGGTCGGCCGACTGGATGATGTCTATCTGGAGATTTGTATCTTCGTCGAGCCACGTCATGCCCATGCTTACTGAGCGAAGCATCTGGTTGGCATAGGGCACGGCCAGCAGCACCAGCCACACGGCCAGCAACAGCGAGGCGAGCGACAGCAGGATGCTCTCGGCAATCAACCGCGCCACTACCTGCCAGCGCTGGGACCCCAACAGACGGCGCATAGCCATCTCACGCATGCGGAAGCGACTCTGCGCTATGGTCAGGTTGACGTAGTTCATCACTGCAAAAAGCAGGATGATGAGGCCACCTAAGAAGAGCATCTGCGACTGCTTATGATCGCCACGGATGGTGAAGGGCGCAGAGTTAATATTGGAAAAATAGAGTTCCTTAAGTGGCTTGAGTTGCAGGTGGGCCTGTCCGAAGATGCAGTCGGGTTTGAACAGCCACACATTCTGAGCCATCACCTGCTGCATGGCGTCTTGACTTTTCGTCAGATCTGCCCCTTCGCGGGCCAGGAAATAGACACTCCAATTTCCATAAGAACTCATGGTCGCGTCATTGTAGACTCCATTTACTGCTGGAAAGTACTGCGCTGGCAATACGATGTCCACAGGGCGCAGGTAGGTATGGTTCAGCGGTTTCATCACACCACAAACGGTGAATGTCACCGTATCGCGCAGCACAACTGTCTTCCCCATCGGATTGGAGTCGCCGAAGAGCATCGTGGCCATCTCGTCAGTTATTACGATGTCCTCTGGGCGGGTAAGCACGGTCTGGCGGTCGCCCATCGTGAGGGGGAAGTCGAAAATCTGGAAGAACGACGCATCGGTAAACATCACCTGCACCTCTTTCTTCTCCTGATTGCCCAGTGTCACCGTCTCCCTCTCACTGGCAATGGCACACGAGGCCTCCACATCAGGAAAGCGCGGACAGAGTAACTGTTGCAGTGTCCAATGGCCCACTTCCTCTGTTTCGTTTTCCTTTTCATAGTAATTGCACGTCACGTAGATGCGGTCGGCATTCTTGTGCCACCTGTCGCGGCCAAACTCCATCTGTGAATAGAGGCCGATGATGATGACAAAGGCTAACGAAACCGAAAGACCCACGATATTGATCAGTGTATAGACCTTGTTTCGTGACAGGAATTTCAAGTAGCTTTTCATACGTTTTTTGCTTTTTGCATCGCAAAGTTATGGCAATAAAACGAATCCGCCAAGGTTTTCGGCCCTGGCGGATGCTGATTGTCTAAAAATTAGACAGTAGAGCGTATGATTTTTAGACACTGAGGCTTGTCCGGCTGTCGTTTACAGGTCTGTCACTTCAAGGTCGTCTGGCACTGCTCTCGTCTTTTGGGTCATTATAAAAATGTGTATTCAGACGAAATGGCGCGGCGCATGCGCAGGATGTCGTGGACGTTGCGGATGATGCTCATCGTGCCGAGGCTCAGCAGCAGGGCGAGGACGGTGGCCGAGAGGAGGCGGGAGTTCTGGGCGAGCCATAGTAAGAGAACCGACTGCCCGTGGAAGGTGAACAGGGGCACGTCGGCAGGCTCGGACAAGACGAACGCCAGGGTGACGGCTCCGCTGATGAGGCCCACGACGAAGGCGGCGACCATCGCCAGTTTGTAGCGACGAAGTGTGGCCTCCTGATGCTGGCGGACATATTCCACGGCATCGAGGCGGCGGGTGAGTGTGGCCATGAAGTCGGCCTGGTCGTCGAAGTGGGGTTGCTGGGCGAGGAAAAGTTCCTCAAGGGCTTTGTCTTTTGTCATAACTTTAGTATCTCCTTGCAGTTTACTCATAACTTCAGTCTTTCTTTCAGTTTGTCACGGCCCCGCGAGAGCTGCTTCTTCACGGCATCCTCCGAGGCGTCGGTGATGGCGGCAATCTCCTTGATGTCGTAGCCGCTGAGATAGTAGAGTGTGATGGCCGACCGCTCCTTGGGCGGCAGGGTGCGCAGGGCGAGGTAGAGGCTCTGGTGCTCGAAACTGCTGTCGGCGGCATTGGGGCTGACGAGCGTCCTCGCCTCATCGAGCGTCGCGACCGTTCGCAGGCTTGCCCTGTGGTTGAGGAACGTGTTGTGGGCAATCTTGAAGAGCCACGAGCGGAAGCGGCCTCGGTCCTGATAGCCTGCCGACGAGAGGTAAGCCTTCACCAGCGCGTCCTGCGCCAGGTCGTCGGCATCGCCCTTGTTGCCGCAGCAGAGGGCGAGCAGGAAGCCGCGAAGTGCCTCCTGCTCACGCTCTACCAGGGTGATGAACTGCTCGCGTGTCACTTGTTCTCGGCTTGCATTACCAGTAACTGCTCCTCTGCCTCTATCTCCTTGGCGAGCATCCGCTTGCCTACATAATAGCTAACAAGGAAAGCAATGCCTATGCCCGAAAGAACTGCTCCGAATAGGCTGAATTGTTGAAGTGCTGCAGTCGGCATTCCGCCAACAAAGGCCTGAACGATGCAGAAGCCTATCAAGGCAACACCGAGGAAAGAAATAATACCACCCCACAGCAGTTTTGCCAGCAGTTTCTCTTTCAGCAATTTCTTCTTGGGCGAGATCTTCTTCATCAGTTCCTCGATGTCCATATCGGGGTTCTTCTCGATGGCGGCCAGCACAATCTGTGTGCGCTGGTTGGTCTCGTTTATCTTCTTGCGGATGTTAAGCCACACGATCATAATGGGCAAAACGCATCCACAGGCAATAGGTACTAAGATGGCAACTAAATCTTCCATAATTATTTCTTCTTTTTTATAGTTATACTTTTGTTTTCTTGAACCGATTCACTATAATAACAGTTCAAGGAGACAAAAGGTGACGCCGGAAAGGAAATTAGACGGAATACCCTTTCACGTTTCATCTTAATGCTGATTTCAAAATATTCTTCAGCAGATACGTGGCATTCTGATTGCGGGCCACGCCCTCGGAGAGACGATAGGTGTAGGTGATTTCGTCGGAGAGCCGTATCTCGAAGCAGTAGTTGTGGAAGCGGGTAGGGTATTCTTTCTCCATCTTCGACAGCTCCAGGTCGTGGGTGGCGATGATGCCTGTGACGGTGAGCGACGTGACGGACTGGAGGAACAGGCGCGTGCCGTTGAGCTTGTCGAGCGAGTTGGTGCCCTTCAGGATTTCGTCGAGGATGATGAGCGTGTGGCGGTTCTGTCGGCAGGTCTCGATGAGCTGTTGCAGGCGGAGCAGTTCGGCGTTGAAGTAGCTGATGCCGTGGGCGAGGTCGTCGGTGGTGCGCATGCTGCTGAACAGCGAGAAGAGCGAGAGGCGCAGGCTGTCGGCAAAGACGGGCAGGCCGCAGGAGGCGAGCACGTAGTTGATGCCGACGGAGCGAAGGAAAGTGCTCTTGCCCGCCATGTTCGCGCCGGTGACGATGTAGTAGTGGCGGTCGGTGATGGTGAAGTCGTTGCGCACGGCCTTCGCGCCGAGGAACGGATGGTAGAGGCCTCGCGCCTCATAGACCACCTCGTCGGCATCCACCAGTTCGGCGTCCGTCGCCATCGGCTCGTTGTAGCGGAACGTGGCCATCGACACCAGCGCGTCGAAATGGCTCACGGCGGCTATCCACTCCTCAATATGCCCCATGTAACGGTCTTGCCAGAGCAGGAATCGGCGCACGATGAAGTAGTCGGCCAGGTAGAGGGCGTTGGAGATGGGCACCCATACCTCGTTGCGCTGGTCGAGGGCATTGATGATGCCCTTCAGCAATCGGAACGACTTCAGCGCGTCCTGCTCGTCGGCTGACAGCTGACGGATGATGTCGCGCCCCTCGCGGCTCTTCAGGTCGGCGGTCACTATCAGCATGATCATGTTGACATAGGTGCTCAGTCGCGGCAGGATGATGTTGATGCTTTGATTGATACGTTTCAACGTTCGGCCAAAAAGCAGATAGACCGCCAGCATCTGCAACAGCACCCACAGCATGGGCAGCGTACCAGACAGCGGGCCCAAGACAGCTGCGGCCAATAGCCCGTAGAAGACGAGGATGCTCCCGACGGCTGCAAGATGGATGAGCCGATGGGCGGCGAGGCGAGGCATCTGCATCTGCCGCACCGCGCGCAGAGCCTCCAGGATGTCGGCCGTGTCAATCTGTCGCCCACGA
Organism: uncultured Prevotellaceae bacterium; assembly: GCA_947166655.1. GTDB lineage: Bacteria > Bacteroidota > Bacteroidia > Bacteroidales > Bacteroidaceae > Physcousia. The sequence continues at coordinate 3,550 of CAMVFC010000077.1, read as the reverse complement.
CCCTGCGCCATGAATGCCGTCCGTAGCAGTTCCCTTTCCGACAGCTCACGGATGGCCTCGCGCCGTGTCTCTATCTCGCCGATGGTCCTCACCCGCGTCTCGGCCAGTTCCCTCGCCAGGAAATCGCTGCCGCCAGTCGTCACGGTGCGGTTGATGCGATGAAAGAGCGACTGCGGCCCGAAGATGTCGAGGTCGAGCGAGAACGCATGGCGGGGATTCACGTATTGCTCTCCCGACGCAAAGCCGGAGAAATCGCCGTCGAGATAGTTCAGTTCCTTCTGATAGACGCTGCGCAGGCTCTCCTTCTCTTCCGCCATCCGGCTGTTCCTACTGTCTCGCCAGCGTATGGCCACGTAGGCAGCTATGAACAATACCGCCACCACCAGAGCCGCCACGTTGCTCCACATCGTATAAGCCACGACGCAACCAACAGCCAAGGCAATAGCTGATAACTCCAGCACCACCACCAGCCGGTTATGCCTGTTCAGCTGCCGGATTTCCTCCGTCAGCGTCTTGATGCGCTCGGTGTAAAGTTCCCTTGGAGTCAGAGCCTGTCTGTATTGTTTGTGAATCTCTGTCATGATTGCTACAGATTATCTTTTGGGGGCAAAGGTACAATATTTCCTTGAATGATGAGCAGGAAGTCTGCTGCCAAGGCTACCACTGAAGATGGCGGAAGTTAATGATGCCATTATCCGTCTGGGGACTCTCCTGCGTGCCGTCGTAAACAACCGTTGTCTTTAGCAGTCGTTCCTTCAGCAGAGGCCGCAGGTAGTTGAGGTTGGCAAAAAAGTCAGCATTCCACGTCTGAGCGGACTTGATCTCGTATGCCTCCACCAAATTGGGTGGCAGGATGCGCAGCACGTCCACCTCGCGCTGGCTCTTGTCGCGATAAAAGAACAGTTGCTGCATGTTGTTGCCTCGATTCAGATCGAGCTTCATCATGTCGTTGATCACCATGTTCTCGAAAAGCGCGCTTCTCAGCGGATGGACATCCATCTGCTGCTCCGTGCTGATGCCTAACAGGAAAGCAGCCAGTCCCGTGTCGTAGAAATAGAGTTTTGGCGTCTTCGTCAGCCGTTTGCCGATGTTGGTATAGTATGGGTGCAGCAGATAGACCACATAGGAAGCAGCAAGGATGCTGAGCCAATGTTTAATGGTTGGTACACTGACGCCAACCTCATTAGACACGGCCGACGCATTGAACTCCTGTCCCACACGGCTGGCACACAAGCGAATGAAAGTCTGGAATGCCTGCAGGTCTTTCACGTTGATGAGTGTACGCACATCGCGCTCTATATAAGTAGTATAGTAATTGCTTAGCAGTTGCTGGCGTAGCAACTCGTTGTCAGCTGTCCACACAGCGGGGAACCCACCATAGAGCAGCATCTTCGACGTGCTGGCCTCTGGTTGATATGACATAATCTCAGCCGTACTAAGGGGAAGAAGCGAATAGACGGCAGTACGCCCGGCCATCGATTGCGTAATTTTCTCCATCAGCGCGAAGTTATTGCTGCCTGTCACAATGTAGTGGTGCTGGTCGGTACCCTGAAAACGGTCCTCATCGACCGTGACCTGCAAATACGAAAAGATGGTGGGGTAATGCTGTGCCTCGTCTATGATGACCCCCTTCGGATAGCGATTGAGAAAGGCCACAGGGTCTGCCTGTACTTCTGCCAACGTAGCAGCATGCTCAAAGCTGACGTATGGCAGTTCTGGAAATTGCTCACGGCACAGCGTAGTCTTACCCGATTGACGAGGTCCGGTCAGCGTAATGACGGGTAAAACACTAAACACATCAGAAAATGACGATGCTAACGTTCTGCTTATTAAAGCCTTACTCATATGTCGGACAAATTTAAAGTTGGACTTAAAATTTGGCCAAATATACAGCTTTTCCTTCAAACTACCAAATGTTTCGGGCGAAATCTATCCATATGCAGATAGATTCGCCCGATGGTGCTACTCCGTCTTGATATTCTTTACGGGATTCTCTGAAGCAGCGCGCCAGCTCTGGATGACGACGGTGAGCAGGGAGATGATGAGGCAGACCGACCCGGCAACAGCGAATATCCAGGGGCTGAGCGAGATGCGATAGGAGAAGTTCGAGAGCCAGTCACTCATGATATAATATGAGACGGGCACGGCGATGACGAACGAAATCAGCATGGGCACGGAGAAGGTGCGGAGCATCAGCAGCAGCACCTCAGTGGATGTGGAGCCCATCACCTTGCGGATGGCTATCTCCTTCTGACGCTGACGGATGAAGAAGAGCGACATGCCTACGTAACCCATGATAGAGATAACGATGGCAATGATGGTGAAGAGCGTGACAATCTTCAACGTGTTCTGCTCATCCTCGAAGGTCTCGGCGACACCCTCTTCCAAACTGCTGACGCTCCACTCCATTGCTTCCTCTGAAACGCCCAGACCTCTCATCATCTCAACGAAAGCAGCCTTCGCCTTCTTGTCGCCATTTGTCTTGACAAGAAAGTCGGGGCTTTCCAGATGTTCCTGTAGGCGAATGGCAAAAGGTTCTGCTCCCGTCAACACGTTGATACGATGGAAATCCTTAATGATGCCACTGATGGGGACCGTCTCATCTTTGCCCCAGACTATCTCGCGGGCATCATCCGTCAACTCCAACCGGCGCTTGGCATCCTCATTCAGATAGTAGCCATTGCTGGTGTTGCCGTAGTCTTTGAGGATGTCCAGCCCATAGAGGGCGAAGGCTGTCGAGTCCAGATCGGTCAGAAACAGACTCGTCAGTTTATCCCCGTTAGTAATACTTCTTATGTTACTGCTGTAGGTGACAAAGGTCGTTCCGCTATACTCACCTATGCGCTCTACGAAAGGAATCTTCTCCAACTGACTCCTGACCGTCTGGCTCTTACCTTCTGGCGTATTCACATAATAGAGTCGTTCGGTATTGAACCCTAATGGCGCGTGAATGAGGTGGTTCAGTTGTAGCCAGATAACGAGAGCTGCAGTAAGCATCGTCATACTGATGACATTCTGCAGGATAATGAACAGCCGACTCATCACCATCTTGGAGTGATAGCGGAAGTTGCCCTTCACAATGTCGATAGGCTGGAAGCGGGAAATCTGGTACGAGGGCATAATGCCAGAGATGACACCAACGAGCAGGATGAAACCCAGGCAGACGCTCACCGTGCCAACGCTGACATCATTGCGCAGAGCGATCTTGCCTCTGAAGAGTTCCGCCGCGTCGTCCTGGAAGCAGAACGCCAGAACCAGGCCCAAGAGGAAGGCAACAGTTATCATCAGCGTCGATTCTGCTATCAGTTTCAGCGATATCTGGCATTGACTACTGCCAAACAGCCTTCGCGTAGCCATCTCCTTGGCGCGGAAGCCTGTATTCGCTACCGTCAGGTTGATATAGTTGCTGACAGCGAAGAAGAGAATGGCCAGCACGGCAGCCAACAGGATTTGAAGTCGCGTCTTGTCACCTTTCTGCATACCATAGCCATTGTTCTGCGGTGCAAACATAATGTCGGTCAGTGGTGTTGCAAAGAACTCTTGGTTTTCC
>CAMVFC010000076.1 GCA_947166655.1 uncultured Prevotellaceae bacterium | reverse complement strand
ACGATGGTAAGGTGGGGAATGTTCCTCCGCTGCGGACATACCGCGCAGCCCCGCTCTGTCTTTGGTGGTGACATCAGCCTTCAGCCTTCAGCCATCAGCCTTCAGCCATCACCCATCGGGCGTTTATCCCTCCAGGTCGTTGTCACCACCCTGCTCCGCGCCGCCGCCGGTGTTGCCACCAGTGTTGTCGGTGATGTCCTCATCGGCAGGTGTGTCGGCAGCAGCGGGGTCGCCGGCCTTCTGCCAGTTCACCTCTGCGGCAAACTTGGCCGAGAACTTGGTGCTGACGGTGCATCCCAGTCGGCTCTTGCCCTGCTGAGCGTTCAGCATGTCGGCGGTGGCCACGATGGTCTCGCCCGTCTTCTCGTCCTTCGTGTCCTTCACGCTGCACTGCAGGTTGGGATAGACGGTCAGGAACTCCTTGCCCAGCTGACAGCGGAAGCCCTTGAGGACGTTGCGCTGTACGGCCTTCATAAACTCTTCGATGGCAGCCTTGGCCACTGATGGCTCGATGGACTTGCCGTCGAGTGCCTCCTCCAGAATCTCTTCCGTGGAGAGCGTGCCAGCCCACTGGGGGATGGCATAGAAGCTGTGTGTGCCTACTTTGGTGTTTTCGGCAACTTTGTAGCGAATCTTCGCCATAGTCTTAAAAACAGTTTTTTTTGTTAATGACCCGCTTGTTTCAGCCGTTATTGTCGCGCTTGGCGGGGCCTGATAAGCCAGCGCCGGCTGTGTGGTGTGCCGCACCCCTCGTTTTCGGGAAGTATACTTGCGGGGCGCGGGAAGTATACTTTCGCCGCACGGGAAGTATACTTCTCCGTTTCGCGGCCTTTTTCCGACTGCTCGGTTGCGACCGCTAAGGTACTGCTTTTGCCCGAGTCCTTGCGGACATTGTTTGCGAGTGACGACGCTGCGATTAAGCGAGAGCGGTACGATGCTTGCATCAGTACAGCCAAGCGTGAGCAGGGTCGCTGCGACAGCAGCAAAGTTACAAAACCTTGCTGGCGAAAGTGGGACAAGGTTACAAATCGTCGGGGCCGAAGAGCGACGGCTGAACGACCGATGGCTGACGGCAGTCATCGTTCATAAAGCATATCCAGTGGGTGTTCGCCCGCTTACCGCTGATATGTCCGAAGACGGGCTTGTGCGGCGTGAGCTTCAGTATCTCGCTGACCTTGATGTCGGTCTCATTCCACTTGAATATCAGCACGCCGTTGGGCTCCAGCACGCGGAAGCACTCGGCAAAGCCCTTGCGCAGTATCTCCCGCCAGCCGTGGGCGGGCAGCCATCCATACTTCACCATCTGCCAGTTCTGGGCCTCCTTCTTAGAGCCGGTGTACTTCAGGTGCGGCGGGTCGAACACCACCATGCGGAACGAGCCGTCAGGGAAGTCCATCTGCGTGAAGTCGCCCAGCACGTCGGGGTTCACCTCAAACTGCCGCAGCTTGCCACGGTCTTTCAGTTGTGCCTCTATGCGGCGCTTGTCCATGAAGAGCACGCGGGGGTCGTGCTTGTCAAAGTAGAACATCTTGCCGCCGCAGCAGGCATCGAGGATTGGTTTCATAGTCAGCCCTCCTTAATCTATTTCGTACTGATCCCATACCACATCGCCTTCCTTTCTCAGAGTCAGCTCGACTTCGTGGTCTTCGACCTTGAAAAAGATCTCGTGAACCATCACCTCGTCCTTGATGTCCGTCTTGCCTTTCTCGTTGGTGAACGGGCACCCGTCGCCACAGCCATGCTCTTTGAGACACTTGCGCAGACTTTTCCTCAGTCTTTCCTCGCAGGCATCAGACATCCAAAACACGTCGCCCACTCTCGGTATGAACGGCAGCATTTCCTCTTCCTCGGTCAGGCCGTACATGTTCTTGCACTCCCAAAGGCCGACCTTTATCTTCCAGTCTGCCATAGTCAGCCCTCCTTAATTATCGGTCGTTTGAAGATGTACTGATTCGCTGGCATGGCGATTGCTACCAACTCCCAACCATCGTTACCCTCTTTGTTAAGCATTCTCTCGGGCATGGCACTTTGGAAGGGATTGCTGACCACCTTATACTCCCACTTCTGCCTCTTTTCTTCCTCGGCATAGAAGTCGGAAATGCACTCTCCAATCTTTTTCATATCAGCCTTCGCCTGCTCCAGTTCAGCCTGTTCTTTCTCACGCCTACGCTCTTCGGCTCCCTCCTGTATCAACTCATTACGACGGACGTAGGCCGCTTCCGATTCTGTCAGCCTTTCTTCCGTAAACGTGTTTTCAGGAATATCGTTGCCGTCGTACATCAGCAGTACCCGCATAGCAGCCATGTGAGCACGCTCTGCGTACCACCACCTTTCGTTGTCTCGGGCAATATACCTATCGTACTCAGGCCAAAAGCGGAGAATGTCATCCACTCGCGTCAGTACCCTAATAGTACCGCCATAGTAGCCGTGAATGGTGGCATTCTCGTCGAACTTGCCACGGTTCTCTGCCAAATTCACGGCGTTAGTAAAATCCTTGATGTCTTGAAGCATCGCATACTTTACACCGTTAATTCTACACAGAGTGATGCTCGGTTCGAGATTTGGTCTTCCGGGGTGGATTGATTCTTTCGCTTCAAACGTCGCCATCTGCACCCTGATTACTTCGCCGTGCAATCGCTTGATTTCCTCGGCACGCTTTCCTTTTTCTTTCATAATTCGTGTTAATTCGTTTAATTCGTTTAATCCGTTAAATTACGTTATTCATTCACATCACCGACGGCCTGGCTTCACCTCCCATTCGCCTTGAAGTTGTAGATGGGCTTGATGATGTCGATGATCTCCACCGTGTCGCCTATCTGGTCGATGATTTCCTGCATCGGCTTGTAGGCCATCGGGCTTTCGTCGATGGTCTCAGGGCAGACGCTGGTGCTGTAGATGTCGCTCATCGTGTCGGTGAAGTCTTGCATCCTCAGCGTGTCGAAAGCCTGTTTGCGCGACATGAGCCGACCTGCGCCGTGGGGTGCAGAATAGAGCCAGTCGGGATTGCCCAGTCCCTTGCACAACAGCGAGCCGTCGCGCATGTTCATCGGGATAATCAGCAGTCCGCTCCACGCATCCACGGCACCCTTGCGGAGTATCATGCTGCAGGTGTCGATGTAGTTGTGGACGGTGTGGAACGACGCGCCCAGGCTCCAGTCCATGTGCTCGGCAATGATACTGGCTATCATGCGACGGTTCAGCAGGGCGTAACGCTGGGCAATCTCCATGTCGTGCAGATAGTCCGCGAACGACTGCCCCTCAAGATACGCCAGCGACATGTTCTTCACCTTCGGCTGCAGCTTCTTCATCTCGGCTGCTATCTCGCGCTGACGGCCCTCGGCTTTCAGTCGGTCTATCAGGGCCTGCCGCTCTTTCGGGTCGATGCCGCACTCCTTTTCGGCTATCTTCTGATAGTAGTCGCAGACGGTCACGCCCAAGTTCCTGCTGCCCGAATGTATCACCAGGAAGCAGGTGCCGTTCTGCGCCTTGTCCACCTCGATGAAGTGGTTGCCGCCGCCCAGCGAGCCGATGCTGCGCTGCATGTAGTCCTTATTTACGGCCTTGATGCAACGGAGGTCGTCAAGTTCGGTGGAGTAGCACACAGGCTCGTCGTGTACGTTGAACCCTGCCGGCACGTACTCGTTCACCACCTTGTCGAGCCGTTCAAGGTCGATGTCCTTGTCCATGATCTCGCACACCATCATGCCGCAGCCGATATCAACGCCCACCGTATTCGGCACGATGCGGTCTTTCACCTCGATGACGGTGCCGATGGTGCAGCCCTTTCCTGCGTGGCAGTCGGGCATGATCCTCACCGTGCAGTCCCTGTATGCTTCGCACTCGTTCATCTCGTCAATCTGTGCCCGTGCGGTGTCCTCCACCGTCGCGGCGAAAATCTTCAGTTTCTCTGTCATAGTTGCTTAGTTTTATTCATTGTCATTTCATACACGCCACCGATGGCGCGGTCTATCACTTCAAAGCCCGTAAGATGGCAGACGAAAGCGGCCAGCACCAGCCGCGTGTGGTCGTATTCAATCAGCTCGGCGTTGTTGTTCACGCCCACCACGTCAAAGCTGCTGGGCATTGCCGACGGCTCCCATGCCTTGTCGCCCATGTAGTGAAACTTGGCTATCATATACATCTTGCGGTCAACGATCACGCAAAGGTCGGCATCTATTATTTCGGGGTCGTGCTGAAACAATGGGATGCGGTTGGCTTGCTCCCATCCGTGGGCCAATAGCCATGCCCGGGTCAGATAGGTCATCCGCGCCGCCTCGTCCTTTTCGAGCAGCGAGTGGAACCCGTCGAAACGCTCCTTGTCGGTTTTCTCGCCCCTCTCGATGCACTCGCGCTCAAACTCCTGCAGTTTCTCGGCCTGCTTCTTGAAGAAAAAGCCGAGCGCATTGCTAACCATCTGGTCGATGCCAGTCTTGTCTTTCTCTGCCATATTACCTTGCTTTTAGTCCCACTCCTTGCGGTCGAAGTCTGCGAGGAAGCGGAAGTTATAGTCAATAATCTTCTTTGCCAGTTGCTCCACGGTCTCGGGCTTGTAGATTTCGGGAGCCTTGCTGATGGTGTGCTCCTTCATATCGTGAACCAGCTTGCGGACTATCAAGCCCTCTGCGTCCACCATGTCGATGCGCCACGCTATCTTGGGCTGTCGGCTGGTGCAGTACCACTCGCCGCCACGGTCGTCGTGCGGAGAAAGTCGGCGCACCACCTCGTCCATCGTGTACGGCTCCTTGTCGAAGTCGCGCCTCGGCTTGACCGGCGGTTTCGGCATCGGGATGTGCGGCGGTATAATCACCGAGCCCATATACTCCTGCGCCTTGTCGATTTTCCACTCGTCGATGCCGAGCGACTTCATCGCCTCGCGCATTCTCCACGTCAGATGTGCCGTCACGCGGCAGTAGAGCCATTCGTGTCGGCTAAGCCCCCACAGCGCACCGAATCCTGCGCCAAGCGTGAAGGCCAGTGTCATGCCGATAATCATCGGAATTGTGTAGTCTGTCATATCGCCTTATTCCTTTTAAGTTATTTATTCGATTTCGCCTCCAGTATCTTGCGGATGCGCTCTTCCTGCTCACGCCGTTCCCGCTCCCGATTGTAGGGACGGATGCAGCCCGTCTCTTCCAGTTCGCGGAGCATTTCCTCCATGTTGCCGACGGCGATATATAAGCCCTCGATGACCTGACTGACGGAGCAGCGGTCGAACTCGTGGCCGAAGCCTGCAAACTGCAACGTCTCGTCCTGCTTCAAGCGGTCGATGGCGTCGAAGATGCGCTCCCGCCATGCCTTTGCCAGCATACGGGGACGGACGTACTGCGTGGTCTGGTAGTCATCCTCGGTCGTAGCGGGGTGCGGCACCACGTCCATGTAAGCCTGCCCGAAGGTACGGAAGCACACCACGTCGGAGCGGTGCGGATCGTCGTTCTTCACGTGGATGATGTCGGGATAGTCCAACACCTCCTGCCGGCGGTAGAACTGTCGGTTGACAGCCATATGCGCCTCCATCGCCGACATTTTCTTTGCTTTGCGGTTGCTGGTCATCGTGTCAGTCCTCCTTCGCTAAGTCACTATCGTTATACATATAGGTCGCATCCTGCTCGTCATCAAAGCGGATTTCCACGTCAATCTTGCTCGTCCGACTGTTGCGGTACGCCCTCTCGACCACGGCTCTGCGTCCGTCCATGTCGGCATCTGCCTGGTTCACCAGCCTTACCTCGTCGCCTGGCTTGAAAGGCAGTTCGGGCTCGTCGTAGCCCATCTCCTTCAGATAACCCAGCCACTCGTCGTAGGTCATGTTGTCGAAGCGCGTATCTTCCAGCACGCGGTCAAACGGCTTGACGAAACGCTTGTCCTCCAGGTCACGCCTTGCTTCCTCACGCGCCCTTTCGGCACAGAGCTCGATGTAGTCTTCCTCGGTCAGGTTGATGTGCGTAACGGCATCAACAATCGTCGAAAAACGGCACAGCCGTCCGTTTGGTTGTCTTGCGATATAACTTCCCATAGTCAGTCCTTTCTGTATTTCTTGATTTCCTCCCGATACTCCACGTCGAAGAAGTGGCGCATCTTCTGGCATGAACCGTTGTAACATATCTCGCAGTCGTGGTGCCAGCCTGGGGACAGCGACGTGAGCGGCACTTTCTCCGTACACGAATTGCAAGGGTTGTGCTTCTTGCACCACTCGTTGAACGGCTTCATGCGCTCGATATCCTCCTTGATTTGCCGCTCGCGCTCGTCTTTGGCGACAACTGTCTTCTCGCGCTGCTTCTGGTCGAGCACGTACTTCGGTGGCACTCCCCACCAGTTGCTCTCAAAGTGGAGCTTTTGCAAGTCCATGTATCTTGTCTTCTCCGACGGGCCGTTGATGTAGCAGTTGTACTCCGTCATGTAGGCGATGATTTCGTAGATGTGGAACATCAGCCCCTCGCTGTCGCATTGTTCGTAAACGTCGCCCTCCGCATTCTCAGCGTGAACGTCGTAGCATGGCTCATCGTAGCCAAGCCGCTCTACATTGATTTGGATATTTCGGTCATACCCGAATGTGCAGAGCAATAATGTTAATACGTCTTTTCCTGTCATAGTTCCTTATTCGTTTAATTCGTTCAGTCCTCCTTCGGCAATCCTGGCAGTTGCTCCAATGTGTCAAGCACAAGGTAGTGGTTGTTGCCGCCGATGCACTTCGACGTGAAATAATTCCCCTTTGACGTTCTTATCAGGTAGATGTCGCGGTCGGCACCGCCTGCCGCTCCGGCAGGCTCTGGCATCCATTTTGGCATAGCCTCTTGCAACTCACGGCTCACTTCCTCCCTAAGAACTTCCCTGTCGGTCAGCCACTCTTCAATGAGGATATGGTCGCTTTTGACAGCCTCCATCTGCTGCACGGAAATGATGTTGGTGTCGTAGATGCCTTGCTGGTGCAATACCTCGACTGCGCTCTTGAAACCGTCGGCTATCACCAGGAATGGATAGTCGCTCTTGTTTGTCTTGATTGTAAATGCTTGCATAGTCAGTCCTCCTTATCTGATTGTATCAAACACTTCGCCTGCGATGTACTCCACCCTGCTGCCGGGCTTCACTTCTGGAAACAGCAGAGGGTTCAGCTCTACTTGGTTCGGGCTGCGGAAGTCGTGGTTGTCGCCCCAGTGCGGATAGGCAAAGTGCAGGAGCAGCTTGCCGTCACCGTCGCGGCTGACGTACAGCTTCGTCTTGTGGTCGGGGTCGTAGCGGAACTCGTTGCAAGCATCGGCCAGCTCGTTGCCGTCGGGACAGAAGCGGCGCAGCATCGCCATCGTCAGCCCCGCCGACATGCCGCTGTGACCTGCATCGTTGAAAATCTTGTAAGCCTTGCGCAGTCGCTCTATGCGGCTCAGCGTCTCGTCTCGCATCACCCTGGCACAGTCGAGCACCTGGTCAAGCTCCATGCCACGGTAGAGGTCGCCGAGACGGATAGGCACTATCTCATCCCAATGCTCCAGCTCGCTCTCGATGATCACGCCGCGAGCCACCTTGCGGTAGTGCTCTGTCAGTTCGGGGATGCGTGCCTCGTGCGCTTTCCGCTTGGCCTCGTAGTCCTCCTGCCACTTCCTCACGTACTCGTCGTGTTCGGCCTTCGTCTTGCCCGTGATGCGCAGATAGGCGTCATCGTCGGTATCGGTCGAAAGCAGGTACTTGTCGTTGAACACGGCCTTCAACACTTCGCCGCTCTCGTCGGCAGCGGCCATTTCCCTTAAATCCTTCAGGCAGCTGTCAATCGTGCCGCCATACAATGTTACTTCTTTCATATCGCCTTTTGTTTTTAATTTATTCAGTCCTCCTTTTGATATTCCGCGTAGCCGCCTGGTGCCAGCTGCCACAGGTGGAAACAGTTCTCATGCACGTTCACGAAGTCCTCGCGGGGTGGGAACACCTGCGCCACGAACATAGCGTTGGGCAGGAACGTGTAGCGTATCTCCTTCAGCTCGTAGTAGCCCAGCGTGTGGTTGCAGGAGGCAGACAGGTGCCACAGCCCTGCGTCGATGGTTATGGCGATGTGTTTCCCCTTCCAGCGGAAGAATCCCGTGGAGTAGCAGCCGTACTCGTCTTCAATATACGTCGGCTCCAGGTCGCACCCTCCAGCTCTCATGGCCATCTCCATTACCGGCGGCCACGGCTGGCGTAATCGTTCTAATTCTTGTCGTGTCATATCTCTGTTGCTTTTTAATCACTAATTATTTTTTCTTGACCACGGATGGAACGGATTTATTTCACATCGGGCAAATCAACCTTGAAGTAGTCCATGAGGTACTGCCGATAGTCGGTGATTCCGAAAGCCGATGCGTTGTTGTCGACCAGCCACTGCTCCCACTTCTCCTGTGTATCGAAGAACATGTTGCGGAAGAACAACTGATAGACATCGGTGTATTTCTTCGCTGCGTCCGTATCGGGATGCGTCTCGCGGTGCTTTTGTGCGGCACGGCAATAGGCGCGAACCATGACGGGGTGCTGACGGAACTCTACGGCGCGACGCTTCCAGTATATCATCGGGCAGCACATGCAGCCCAGCCGACGCTTGATGTCTATCGTGCCATCCTCGCGGTAGTAGAGCGTATGCAGTCGGATGTTGTTCTCTTCGATGTAGTTCAGCACGTCCTCGTCCGTCCAATCGAGTATCGGATAGATGCCCTCCACGTGGTTCTCCGGCTTTTTCGCTTTGCCATAGTACAGGCATTTCGTCGGCTCGTCGTAAAGCCGTGCGCGATTGTCTGATTCTGCCTTGCGGACACCGAGAATGGTCTTCTCCTTTATCTTGTATTCTTTCAGTTTTTCGCAGCAGAACCGACGGATGCGTGACGGCAGTCCTTTTTGTTCGATGAGTTGGAAGAAAGTCTTTTCGGGGCGTAATATTTGTACCCCCCCCACTTCCTGCACATGGGCTATCGTGCCTGGCGGGTCGATAGTCGTGTTGCGGTAGATGGGTTTGATGCGGATGCCAGCACGTCGGGCGAGGTGCAGGATAACGTCGCTATCCTTGCCGCCTGAGTAGCCAAGTTCAATCTCGCCATCGTAGCCTTTCGCCACGGTCTGCAACAACCGCACGGCTCGGTCAACTTTCTTCTGTAAATCGTCTGTCATAAATTCGTGTCAATTCGTGTTCGTTATCTTTTGCCCTTTGGCTTACGCCGCAATCCCGTTTGTCGGGATAGCTCAAATGTATAATCCGTGTTCGTTACTCTATCCCAAACTTCTCCTTGCGTATCTCGGTCAGCTTGTCGATGAGCTGCTGGCGCAATTCGGGTGTGGCGGTCTTCACGTAGCGGTCAACGATGTCTTCCACCTTCAGCGATGCGTCCTTCACGTCCTCCGCCATGCGAGCCATCAGTTCAGCCGCCTTGTCCTCGGCAGTATGCTCAAACACGTCCACCAGCTGCGTCTCGCCGACGTTGGCCTGCACGTAGTCAATCATCGTGCCCTTCATCACCGTGTCGATGTTGTCGAGCGCATTGTGCAGCGAACAAGCCTGCACCAGATAAGTCACGTTGGTACGCTTCTCCTTCTCCGTCTTTTCGTCGATGGTGATAAACTGGAGCTTCGCCTTGTACCAGCGGTCGCTCGCCGCATTGTCGTCGTCGAAGAACACCTCCTTGTAGGTCGCCTTCTTCACGTCCGTCACCTCAAACTCGCCGCTAATGTACTGCGACATCTGCTCAGTGATGCGCTGCTCCGCCTCGGCAAACGACAGGGCATCGACCACATACTGCTCCACGACCTGCTTCTGCAGCCCGTCCTCCATCACCTTCTCGTACTTGATTTTGCACTCAAACCATTGTGCTGATTTACTTCTCATAATCGTAATGTTTTAATTGGTTGTTACTATTGTCTAATATTTCTTTCCGCCGTGCTTATACGGACGGAGTTCGTTGTACTTCATCTTCCACTCGATGTGCTGCCAGAGGTCGATGCCGAGGTCTTGCGCCCAGTCGAACATGAACGACACCGAGTCACTGATGTTCATTGTGCCCCAGTTCAGCACCTCACGGATGAAGTACCAGGCATTCTCGATAAAACTCTTGTCCTCGTGGTACACTTGCCCCCAAGGGTAGTAGCCCAACCAGCGCATCCTGTCGCCGTGAACCTCCTGCGCCATGTCGAGCACGCGGATCACCACGTCGGCAAACTCCTCCTCGATACTGCCCTTGATGTAGCGTTTATACATCTCCTTGAAGCATTCGTCGCTGCCGTCAAGGTTGCTCATTCTTTCATTGAATGATTCCATGTCTGCCCGTCTGCCGTTGCGGTCGGCCTCGATTGCTTCGGCCATTTCGGTCATTATCAGTCCGCAATACTGCGCCGTCGGTATCGGTTGCTCGTGCCATCCGTGCGCCGTGGCAATCTCCCATATACGCTGCTGCAATTTCGCCAGCCGCTCGGGGTCTAAATAGTTTGATGTCTTCATCGTTCCTAATAAGCTAAATATGGTCTTACGTACTTGCTTAATGGCCCGTAGTGCTCGATGTCGGCAGCACGCACCAGCCGCTCACTCTCGGCAACCATCTTCTCCGTCGCCCTTTTCAGGTCGTTGATGCGGATGAACAGTTCTGTTGCCGGTTTCCCTTTGTCGCGTTCCATGCACTCCTTTTCGAGAAAGTCAATCATGCCTTTCAGATAGCCGATGGCCTCGTTGACCTTCTTCACGTCGTCATAGAAATCGCCCGTCATTTTCAGATGTGTCATATCGCCTTATCCTTTTAATTAGAAATAATACTCATGCCATATTGCGAGCTTCCATCCTCCGATGCAGAAAATCAAAGCGCTTATCCAAAACAATACCCCGAAGAGAGCATTGTTTGGATAGCGGCTGATACCCTTCGGCAATGTCAGCTCCGTACCTTTCTCGCCATCGTCAGTCAGCGACTCGCGCACTTTCATCAGCACGTTCGACTTCTCCAACTGAGAACCGTCCTGACACTCGGCCAGCTCCTTCTGGCAAGCCTTGACGTTGTTATACCAATAGCCCACGTTGTCGCCCTCCGTGCGCCACAACACCGAAGTATAGCCATCGGTCAGGTGATTGTCCTCCATGTACTTCACGGCAATGTCAATGCGCTGCTTGGCCAGCTCGACCGTGTTGGCATCGGCAGCCTGCTTCAGATAACCGCCGCAGTTCTGGTCAAACTGGATGCTCATAATCAAACATACTACGGGTACGAAAGCCCCGACCAGCATCAGCAATATCGCCAATGACAAACTACCACTGTTTCTTCTCATAATCGTAAATGTTTTAATTGGGTTGTTACTTTTTCTGTTTCTTACTCGTTTTCTCCAGCCGTTGTTCGTAGAGGGCGGTCAGACCGAGGCAGCGGGCGAAGGAGCGTTCCAGTCGGGCACCGTCGCTGGTGTGCCAGTCGGTCAGCAGATAAATACAGCTGCACGTCCACCACATCCACAGCAGTTGCAGCAGCAGACAGGCGACGTAGCCGAAATGCCCGCAGTGCAAGGCAAGCCACACCGGGAACCGCATCTTCAGCGGATTGCAAGTGCGATAACCTTGTTTTTGCAAGTCGGCTTCCGCTTTGCCAAACCGCCGCCGTGCTTCGTCTAACCCGATAGAACTCACGGGACCTGAAATATATACTTTATCACGTTTCATTGCTTTTTTCAGAAATGGAAAGGCCGTGCATCACATATATGCTCTGTATTTATGGCGTTTCAGCTTCGCCGATGCTTCTTGCGGAGTGTCACCCCTTGCGGGGACGGCCTTTGCTCAGTTAGTCCTACTCTTCATCGGAGGGCTTATCCCCTTTGTCGGTCTCGGAGAAAGCAGCCAACAAGCAGATTTCGCCAATCTCGTTGTTGTACAGCTCGGTCGATTTCTCGTCCAACTTGTCGGGAGTCACGGTAAACTCCTTCTTACCCTTTTCGACCTGCTTTTTGAGTTGACCGAAACCAATCATGTCAAACAGCACCTTCATCGCACGTTTGCCTTCTGACTCTTTCATCTTGGCAGATGCGTTGTCGGGATTAGCACTCTCGTTGATGAACTCTTCGCTTACTTCAAAAATAATCTTAACCATAATTCTTTTGTTTTTTATGATTGTTTGTAAATGTGTGGGACTCTCACCCACGTTCATATCGCCTATATCCTTTTTTAAGTTTATGTAATTGGGCTGCGACGCTGGCAGGGCTGAAAAGAATCCCTGGGCTCCACGTACTCCCACACCGCAGCCCGACACGTGGTATTACTTATCGTTCAACAACATCGGCATACAGAGCGCCGTGGTGCTGTCCTTGCAGTCCTCGGGACGGATGAGTATCGCACGGGTGGCGTCGGCGAGCGAGATGACGACATTCTCGGTCTTGGCGGCCACCTGGAGCATCGACATCAGCGACGAGTTCTTCAGGCCGATGGCGAACTGGGCGGGCAGGTTGGTGTCCTGCAACTGTACGTTCTCCGAGGCGGCGCGGTTGAAGTCGATGTCCTCGGCGGTGACGGTGAGCACGCTGCCCTCGAAGGAGAGCTTGACGAGGTTCGACGAGTCGCTGCTGAACGGATTGACGCGGCGCAGGGCCGACAGCAGGGCACGCATCTCGACGGTCACGGCGTAAGGCATGTTCTGCGGGATGACCGAGCGCCAGTTGGGATATCTCTGCTCGCAGCACGCACAGCTGATGCAAGCACCGCCGTCGGCAGTCACCTCGACGCGCTGCCCGTTGCTGCGGATAGTCACTTGCTCGGTCTGGCCGAAACAGTCCTGCAGGGCACTGAGCATCTGCTTGTCCATGAGCACCTGACGCGGCTCTCCGCTGCGGATGAACGGCCCGTCGGGATTGCCAAGTCCCCACTCGTAGCGGGTGGTGTAGAGTGTGTGGCCGTCGCTTGCCACGAGACACAGCCCCTCCTGGTCCGAATCAAGACAAATGGCATTCATTACAGGTCGCAACTCGTCGCTGGCCACGGACTGACGGGCGTTCTGTACCTCGCGCAACAGCCAGTCGGCAGGCAGTCGGAACTCCGTCGGCTGCTCGTCGCCCACGGCCTTCACCCCCTGCGGCGTGGGATATTCCACGGCTTCATCGACGGGCAGCGAGAACTTACCTGCGGTCTGCTCTGAGAGCGTGTACTGCACCAGCATCGTGTTCTCCGTCGAGATGTCGATGATGAGCCGGTGGTCGCCGATCTCGCCCAGTGCGCTGATGAGCGTGGCGGGGTCGCAGCATACGGCCCACTCCTTCGGTCCGTCGAGCAGGGCGAAGTCGGCGAGCGGCTGGGTGATGAACGCCTCCGAGTTGCCGCTGGTCATCGTCAGGCGCCCGTCCTGCATCGTCAGCTTCACGCTGCTCAGTATCGGCAGCGCGTTCTTTCGGTTAATCACTTTCGTCGCGGTCTTCAGCGCCTTGACGAACTGCTTGTTCTCGATTGAAAACTTGATAGCTTTTTCCATTTTGATGTTTTGTTTAAAAAGTGAATATTTGGGTTGTTTTGTCAACTGTCGTTTTCTGTTCGGACGTGTCCGATTTGCGGATTGGACGTGTCCGATTCCGAAATTGGACGTGTCCGATGCTTTTTCAGCACCATTTTCGCTTTCACCTCGTAGAAGCCGCCTGCTTTTACCTCGTAGAAGCCACCTGCTTGTACCTCGTAGAAGGTTTTAGCCCCTTTCTGACCGCCCCTCGGTTCGGTTTCAAACCGATTACTCTATTCGGTTTCCATGCGATATATCAGTCAGCCTTGATGACCATTAGCGTAGGTTTCTTGACTGGCTCTCCAGGCGTGCCGTCCTCATTAAGCCACGTACTACCCGGCATGACAGTCTTTACGAGGAAGAATGTGTGATACCACGGCGATTCATTCTCACAGAACCGATCCAAGCCCTCCAAGAAACGTTGCACCATCGGGGTGTAGATTTCCCGCACGTCAATGTCGATGCCGATGTCGTTGGACTTCATCGCCATTTCGACCCACAAGTGCTTAATCTCGTCGAACACCCACTTCTGCCGAATCGTACAGTCTGCTGAAACGGAATTGAACACATCTTGGCTCATACTGACCTGTCCGACCACGCGTCTGCCGTTCGGCACATTCTCTATGGCACTGGCAAGGAATGCCACATGCCTACCGCTTGGTTCACCCTTTTTGTCGTAATCGACCCGCCAACTGATTGAGATGTCGGTTAATATCAACTTAGTAATCATCGCAGCAGTCCTCCTTCTCTATTTGTTCTATTACCGTCAGCACCTCATTTAATGCCGACAATACACCTCCCCAGTACATTCCTTTGCCGTCGTGCATGGCATCCGACTCCTCACCGCGACGGGTATATTTCTCCTTGCGTGCCAGCAGTTCGACCTTAATGCGCTCAACGGGCGATACCTTGTAGTCGGCAGGGTCTGGCTTCAGATACTCGTATTTGGGTCGCAGCGTCCCGTCCTTGTCACATACCCAGTCCAACACCTCCTGCCACGTGCTGCGACGCGCTTCGCTGTCACAGCATCCACAGGCCGACGAGTAGGCTACCTCGTATGGCGGCCACCGCTCAAACAGATACCAGCCTGTCGGCTGTCCACATAACCCGCACTCATGGTGTGGAATAAAACTAATGCCCTTCTTGCGGCATGTCTCTTTCAATTCACTTGTTGTCATATCGCAATTCTATTCGTGTCAATTCGTGATAATTCGTGTTCGTTATATTTTGCCCTTTGGCTTACGCCGCAATCCCGTTTGGCGGGATAGCTCAAAGGTCGAAAAAATCCTTTACCCCTTGTTCGGCTCGATGGTGACTTCGCGGCTGTCGGTGCGGTAGAGGTCGGTGAGACATTCGCCCAGCCGTCGCATCTGTTGGTCGCTGTCGAGGGTGATACAGGTCTGCAGGTCGCCTTCGGTCACGTAAAGCACCACGTGGTCTTCGGCATAATGTTTCGTTACTTTCATATTGCTTTTCTCCTTTTGTTTAATGGGTTCAACATTTCTTGCGGTGCGGCGGCTCACTCACGTCCAGCAGTAGATGAAATAGTCTCCGTAGTCGCTGACGGGGATGTCGAGCAGGCAGATGAGCAGGTTCTGCGTGGCCCGCAGCAGCTGGTCGTAGGTGCCCCAGCCGTTGTCGGGGTTGTACCGCTCCAGTTCCTCGCGGTGGTTGGCGGTGTAGTGCTGCACGGCCATCACCTGCCGCACCAGTTCGGCGTCGATGCGCGTCACCTCCACGTCCCACTCCTCGCCGTCCTCGTCCTTGCGGTGCAGCGTTTCGTGCTTCAGCAGCGGGTTCGTCTCGGGGTGCCACAGCAGGTTGTAGGCCGACAGCGGCTTTGGCTCGAAGTCGGGCTTGTCGCGCTCGAAGTCGCGTGGCAGCGTCACGGCGCCGTCAGTGCCAGCGATGGGGATGTGTGATGCCATCTCCGCGAGGTTGTGCGTCAGGTTGACGTGGAACAGCTCGTCGTCCTCATAGTCCGTCACGTGAACGTCTGTCAGGTCGGCATCGGGGAAGTGCTCCCGTACCTCTGCCAGCGTCTTCAACTCGCGTGTCTGTCCGTTGTCGCGGACGAACACCCCCGTGCCACGGTGCCTCACCGGGCGGTGGGACTTGATGTATAGGTCTAAACTCATCGCGCGTCCTCCTTTCCCTCTGTTGCCAGGTCATTGAGGATGCCGTGCGGGTCGTAGCCCGTCATGTCGATGACCAGCTGGCGCAGGCGATGGCCGAACTCCTCGGTGTTCTGCTCGCTAATCCTGCCCGCCTTGATGCCGATGTTCGACGCAACGTGCTGGAAGATGTAGATGGCATTCATCAGGTCACGCGGGAAGTAGTCGAGCCTGTATGCCCACTGCTTCACCTCGCTCTCCAGCATCACGTCGGCCCACTGGTTGATGCCGTCGCGGATAGCGGTGTTGATTTCCTTGAGAGCGTTCTGCTCGTCAATCACTTTGTCTGTTGTCTTACTCATAGCCGTATTACATTTAAAAGCCTTTACCTTTGAATATTTTGAGCAGTCGCTCTTTGTACGTCGGTGTATGGGTCTGCTCCTCACCCATCTGCTGAATCCCGTTCAGTAGTCTGTCATCGCTCGGCTTTGGCTTGAATCCCATGCTCTGCTCGGCAGCAATGTGATAAACCTCCATGCGCTTCATCACTTCATCGTCGAAGAACTCTGAAATATTCTCTCCGTCGCCACACTTTACGTCGGCATTGGCATTATACATATACTGCTTTGCCATTATTACTTTCGCTGCTTCCAGTGTCTCTATTTCTGCATCCGACAAACTCAGACGCGGACAACTTATCGTGTCGTCTAAGACCTGATAGCATGTCATTAATGCTGTTTGTTCCTTCATAATTCGTGAAATTAGTGAGATTTGTGTTCGTTCAGCATCCTCGCGGGAAGTTCATCTGCGGGTGGTCGAGAGCCTTGCGCTCGAAGTGCTTCTGGTTGGGGCAGTGGGCAATCGCGCGGCTGCGGT
>CAMVFC010000075.1 GCA_947166655.1 uncultured Prevotellaceae bacterium | reverse complement strand
CAAAGCAAAAAGACTGCTCAAAACATAGGGCTTTCTCACTACAATTCTAATGACCAATCTGGGTAAAGAAAAAAACGATTATTGTTAAGGATAAACTAGAAACCTTTTTTCGTTAATGACGTTGTCTGTTTTCTTTGCTACTGAATCTGTTGCTATTCTTCGCGAATCAGCTGTTCCCTTATTCTTTCGACGATTGGAAACATACCAGAATACTTATTATAAACTTTCTGCAACAATTCTGACGAAGAAGCCTCTTTTTTGTCTGTATATTCATATTCTACAACGTAGAAAACATCTTCAACATCAATGTCCCTTACAAGATTTTCTTTTTTGTGTGTTAGTGTCAGATGCCGGTAACTATTGGAAGATTTCAAATTGAAAACGGAAGGAGCATGATTATCGTCATGCCGATATAATTCCGTCTTGTTGTGTTTCGACAGTACCTGCGTGTAACCGAATAGATTTATCACAAGCGTGCTTTTGGGCCACAAGGCATCTATAGACAATAGCATCTCATTTTTCTCTGGAAATATCTCGCAACTACCTATTGATACAGTATCCGCGTAGACACCGCCAGCCTTGATATTTCTCTTTTTGTCACGCATGGTCTCCTCATATAAAGTGTATTTGTCAAGGAACGGAAGAGCCATGTATCTGTCGCTAATCATCATGCTTCGTTTCTTCTGTGCAATGTCTTGTCTCTTTGACATAAAGTAATTTGTTACGACATTACCGCAATGCACCTTTTTACTTTTGGTGTCAATATAGAATTCCCGTATTCCGTCCATATAATACTTCAGGCATGAATCTACATGCTCTATGCTCCTGAAGTACACTTTACAGTGATAATACTTCTTTCTCTTGGCGGTGACAGTGACTTCTGACAATTGATGAGACGATGGAGACAAAAGAATGATGCTGTCCTCATTGTAAACCAGGCTCTTGGACTCATAGCCTATATGAGAAATGTGATATTCACAGCCTTTCTGAAGAATGATAAATCCTCCCATGTCTGAGCGTCCTGTTACAGTTCCGTTAGCATCATAGACAGTAGCATAGCTGACAGGATTCTTGGTTATACTGTCTGCCAACATAACCTGCTGGGCATATCCCACCAATCTGGTAAGGAAAAGTATTTGAGCTAAGATACAATATTTCATGTTTCTGAATGCGTTCATTTTCTACCAACCTTTTATTTGAAAGCACACTCCAATACTGATTCCCAAATCGTGAATCAGTTTGTTTTTATAATCGGTCCTTTGGGTGTCAAACGTTTTCACGAGATACGCTTCGTCACTTATTGAAGCCATGATGCCGATGTTAGGTGTGATATGCATTTTCACCCCGGCTCCTGGCGAAACAAACAGGCTGAAGCCCTGCTTTTCTTTTGATAGAGAGTATTTCTCGTTAGTTCCTACATTCTTAGTGTTGAATAGGGCGAATCCTCCGACGCGTAGATTAACAAACGGAGAGAACTTGCGGTCTAAAAAGAAGTAATGTGTACTGAGATAAATGGGAATTGCAGAAAACGCGTACTTCTTATGGTGATTGTATCCGATTCCAGCTCCTATGCTGAAGCGCTCGTTTATGAACGTCTCGTGCTGATAGTTTGCGGAAATACCCCCTGCACCATATTCGCCAATGCCTTGCATATAAGAAACATCGATGATATTCAGGCAGCCTTCTTCTGGATCAAATGAGGTCTGAGCATCCGTGAATGACGCTATAGGCAACAAGACGAGAAAAAGCAAATGTCGTATATTGTGTACCTTTGTTTTCAAATTGGCTTAGGGTTATTTCTGGTTGGATGTCGAGTTGCTGCTAAATAATTATGATGGCTACAAAAGTAGTAATATTTGTGGAAAGACGATAAATAATAAATGATATTTAACTATTATTTGATTGAATTCGTATGCTATTACAGAAATGATTCCTTCTTGTCTTTATATTCATATTCTACAAAGTAGAATATGTCTTCGACATCAAGGTCTCTTACAGTATTTCCTTTTTATTTGAAAAGGTCAACCTGTATCACCTCTTGTTTAGGCGCAGCTTAGGAGCAATAGCGCCACTCCCCTCCCCTATGGGAGGGCGCGGAGGTGGGGCTGTTTTTTGCGCCTCGGTCAACCAGCAGCGTTGTCTGCAGGCACAACAATCCTCTTGATGACCTTGGCAGGCACGCCGCCGACAATCGTGTTCGGCTCCACGTCCTTGACGACCACGGCACCGGCAGCCACTACGGCTCCATCGCCGATGGTGACTCCGGCCAGGACTGTCGCGTTGGCGCCAACCCAGACGTTCTTGCCGATGTGGATGGGCGCATAGCTCATGCTCTGGCGTCGCGACGGGTCGAGGTCATGGTTGATGGTGGCCAACACGACGTTGTGGCCGATGAGGGCGCCCTCGTCGATGGTGATGCCTCCCTGATCCTGAAACTTACAGCCCATATTGATGAACACGCGTTCTGCTATGATGGTGTTCTTGCCGCAGTCTGTATGGAACGGCGGGAACAGACCCACCGACGGCGGGACGTCGCGGCCCCACAGCTGCTCAAGCAGCGTGTGTAGTTCTTCGGGAGTGTGGTAGCGTCCGTTTATCTCGGCCGTGATCTTCAGCGCCTCTTGCGAGAGCCGATGAAACATCATGTGGACGTCTGAGCCGCCCACGACGGGCTTGCCCGAGGCCATATAGTCTCTAAATTCTTGTATGCTCATGTGGTCGTACTTCTATCTAATGACATGGAGGATTTTCTCTGGGACAGCCTTTTTTTGTGAAGGGCCTGCCGACGAACAGCCTGGGCGTGCTTACTCCACCAGGGAGTATGACTTTCCGCGTCCGGAAACGATGTGCAGGCTGGAGTGCTGCTCCACCACCCGCTTCAGCCTGCGGACGAGCGTGTAGAGCGTCTCGCTGGCATCGGGCTTCTTGGGCCAGAGCGCCTCGCAGATATCCGACTTCGAGAGGGTATGGGCGGGCGACAGGAAAAACATCTCCAGCAGCTGGCACTGCATGGGCGTCAGCTGCACGGCCTCGCCGTCGGCAGTATAGAAGCGGCCGTCGGTCTGCTGAAAGGTCAGACCGCCATAACAGAGGCCGGGGACGAGGGGCAAGGAGGGCTGCGCCGTGACGGCAGGCAGGCGACGACGATACCAGACGAAGAAGGCCCAGAAGCCTGTCAGCGCCCACAGAAGAGCGGCCGGGCGCTGATCGGACAGACGGAAAATGGTGGCTTCGGAGCAATGAGCGTACGCCCGGAACTGCCGTTCGCGGGCATCGACGACCAAGGTGGCCTTGCCGCGGAGGGCGGCCATCCGAAGATGGCTGTTGAACACCCGGATTGTGTCCTGACTGATAACGTCGCTCTGCTGCTCAGCCATGGTCTGGGAGAGCGCACGACGCATGTCTTCACGTACCAGACGGCTGGTGGCGCTGTAGCAGCTGAAGCTTGTCAGACTGGAGGCAAAGATGAGTGCGAAAAGCACAAGAACTGCGTGTTTCTGTTTCATAGCAGCCACAAAGATAGGGTTTTTATGGGCACAAACGAAGGGTCGCCGGGCGTTTTTAACGAAATATAAGATAAAAACCTCTTGCCGCGTGGGAACATTTCCTTATTTTTGCAATAAGATTAAAAAGAGAGAAATGAGCACAGGCTTTGTCAAAGGAGAGATTTACTCCGCAGCTCAGTTGATGGAGTACATAGCCGAGGTGGGCTTCCTGCCTCTGCTGGAGAGCGGCATCCCGGGCTTCTCGGCAGAGGCTGTCGTGGATGCCGACTGCAGATATGTGGTCTTTGACGACGGCGGTTGGGACTGGCCGCTGTGGAAGTGGAAAGGCTCGATCATCACGGACGGCGGCTTCGTCTACGGAAAGTTCTTCGACGGAAAGGCGGGCTTCATCAGTCCGGCGTGGTGGCCCGACTTCTGCAACTACCGCCGCAGCCAAAGCACCCTGCCGGAGGAGGGGTCCATCGAAGAGACCATCCTGCTGACGCTACAGGAACAGGGCAGCATGATTACGCGCGAACTGCGGGCCGCCTGTGGATTCACGGGGCCGAAGATGCGCAGTAAGTTCGATCACTACATCACGCGACTGCAGATGGACTGTCGCATCGTCACCGAGGACTTTGTCTATCCACGCGACAAGCACAACCGCGAATACGGATGGGGATGGTCGCTGCTGACGACACCGGAACGGCTGTACGGCGCATCGTCCTGCACGTGCGGTCGCTCGCCGGAAGAGTCTTACGAGCGCATCGTACGCCATTGGCAGGCCATCCTGCCTGGAGTGCCACTGAAGAAGATACAGAAGGTACTGAGATGACAATCAGCCCATCACCACGTCGAGCACCATCATCAGCACGAAGCCAATGGCGAAACCGATGGTGCTGAGGTTGGAGTGCTCACCCTCGGAGGCTTCGGGAATGAGCTCTTCAACGACGACATAGAACATGGCGCCGGCAGCGAAAGCCAACAGGTAAGGCAGGGCTGGCGTCATGAAGGAAGCTAACAAGACGACGGCGAGGCCTCCCAGCGGCTCGACGGCTCCGCTGAGACTGCCGAGGAGGAACGAACGCCACTTCGAGTTGCCTGCGGCACGCATGGGCATGGAGATGATGGCGCCTTCGGGAACGTTCTGTATGGCAATACCGATGCTCACGGCCAGCGCACTGGCCAGCGACAGACCGGCGGCTCCCTCGTCTGCACCGGCAAAGACCACGCCCACGGCCATTCCTTCGGGCAGATTGTGGATGGTGACGGCCAGCGCGAGCATGGCGGTGCGCGAGAGATGAGAGCGGGGACCTTCGGGCGTAGTGGCTCCGATGTGCAGGTGCGGCGTCAGCTCGTCAAGCAGTAGCAGGAAGCCAATGCCAAGCAGAAAGCCTGTGGCCGCAGGGAAGACAGACCACGCGCCACTACCCTCCTCCATTTCCATGGATGGGATGAGCAGCGACCACACAGAGGCGGCCACCATCACGCCCGAAGCAAAACCGAGCAGCGATTTCTGCAGACGAGCCGACATCTCGTCCTTCATCAGAAAGACGAAAGCCGCGCCAAGCATGGTGCCCAGAAGGGGAATGAGAAGTCCGATGATGAGTGCCATAAGAAGATTATATGATAGGTATTGTCTAAGCAGTGACTGAACAGATTTATAATGTCAGGTTATTTCAAGTTTTGCATGCTCATAGAACTACTGATTGCACAGATTAAACAGATGAGGTCTGTCCTCAACACGATGATTTCAGTTCGTTATTAAACAGATACCGTGAGCACGCTTCGCAAGTGCTGACAGCAAGGCTTGCAGAGCGACACTCGAAAGCTGCGAGGCCCTTCGCCGAGAATCTGTGTAATTGAAAGATTTAAACATTGAGGAAATAGGATGGAAGTAGAAAATAATCTGTTAAATCAGTGTAATCTGTGGTACAGGAGAACTAGCGAAGGTTGAATCAGGTTTTAACAACGAATTAAACGAATAAAACGAATTGGCAGCGCCGTTTCTGTTTGACGTTCATTGGTTTCATTCTTGCCGCATCAAGCGTCTTTTTCGAGACGGACGCTTCCTTTCGCTGTTATATATAAAGATGTGTACATTTACTGACAACGAATCAGACGAATGATTCGAATTGTGCTGGTCAAGACATTCATGGAGTGCGGTGGATAGTGCCAGCGAGATGTCTGTCCATCGGTATTCAAGTTACACGTCTGATTCGTTGTCGAAAGTGAGTTCACGCCTTGTTGAACTTCTCCTTGCTCTGCTTGCAGCGGGGACACTTCCAGTCGTCGGGCAAATCCTCGAAGGCTACGCCGTCGTGCTCGGCAGGGTCGTAGACGTAACCGCAGATGGAGCAGACGTACTTACCAGAGGCTTGCTGTCCGGAGAAATCCACTTCGGCGAGGACGGTAGACACCGGGTGGTCGAGATCCATCACGCGCCTGGCTTCCAGATTCTCGTAGCCTTGCGGAGAGTGCGTGGAGAGATAAACGGTGGGATGATTGCGGACGAAGTCGCGCACGCGATTCAGCGTCTCGCGAGCAGCAGGGAGGTCGTCGAAGACAACGGAAAGCTTGTTCTCATAGAGGGCCTCGTCCACGTAGGTGATGTCGCCGTGAATCATGTAGAACAGACCGCCCGTTTCCACAATGACGATACTGTTGCCACGGGTGTGCCCTTTGGCCTTGATGAAGTGGATGCCTTCGCAAATCGTCTGACTCTCGGGGAAGTTCTGGTAGGGGCCGTCGGTGAAGTCCACGGGGACGAGGTTGCCGAGCCCCTGAAGTTCATCGGCTGCCAGTTCTTCACGATTCACATAGACCTTGGCATTGGGGAACGAGTGCAGCTCACCCGAGTGGTCGGCATGTCGATGGGTGAGCAGAATCTTCGTCACCTGCTCTGGCTTATAGCCCAAAGCCTCGAAGGCTTCCATGTAAGTGCAGATGTCCTTCCCCGTGAAAGCCAATGAGTTCTCGTCGGGTGCTTCCTCGGGTGTACCTGCAGGGAGACCGGTGTCGACAAGAATTACATCGCGGCCGGTGTCTATGAGGTAGTTCTGCAGACTGCCGCGATAGCGGACGTTCTTATCAAACTGTTCCATACCTTCCTCTCCGCCGAAGGCGAAAGGCTGAGTATAGAATCCGTCTCTTCTGAATTTTACAGCTTTGATTTCCATGAGATTCATTATAATTATTTATTCTTCAACCTGAACAAACTTTTCTTTCTTGCGCTTGCAGCGTGGGCAGCGCCACGTGTCGGGAAGGTCTTCGAACTTTGTTCCCGCAGGAATACCCTGCTTCGGGTCGCCCACCTCTGGGTCGTAGGTGTATTTACAGGGGCATTTGAATTTTGCCATAGTACTTACAGATTAAATGAAAAGGGAGTGGCTGGAACGGTGTCTTCCAGCTCAATCGCTCAGTCACCTGAACCGCCAACTCCCCAACGATGATAAGAAGTTGAAATAAAAACCTTCGTTTTCACGCTAAGGCATAAAGTAAGATGCCTGCTCTTCTGGCTTAGCGAAAACGCAGATATACCTGAGGATGCCGAAACACCTCGAAGTCAACGAGGATTATTCAGCAGGTGCCCACTTGCAGCGGACGGGTGAGATGATGGCGCCTTCCTTCTTCAGTTCGGCAAAAGCCTTGTCCACTTCCTTGCGATCTGCACCCAGTGCTTTGGTCACGTCGCCTGCGGAGACGGGTTTGCCGGCCTCGCGCATGGCCTGGAGAACTTTTTCTTTCATAATCTTGATGAAGACCCATACCTGGCCTCCCCCTTGGGGGAGTAGAATGATACGGGTGATGGAGTCTGATTTTAAGGGTTCATAAATCTTTCTCTCCCGCTTGTCATGAAGCGTAAGAGGGTACGGCTCTTAGAACTTGATGGTTTCCACGAGCTCCATCATCTGGAAGAAGTCGGCCTTGGCATCGGAGAGGTAGTACATCACAGCGTTCTCGCCATTCTCACCGAGGGCAGGCTTCAGCACGGGCATCTTGTCCACCAGGGCCTTGCCCACCTCGGGACGGTTGTCCTCTACGAGGCGACATTCGATGCGGAGCGTCTGCCCCTTGAAAGCACAGATCTCGGCTTTGGCGTTAGCGGCAATTTGGCGTGTAGCGTTGGTCTTGCCGAATGCCATGATGTATATTTTGCCCTCGAAGAACAGCATCGCACCGTAAGGGCGTACGCGGGGCTGGTCGCCTTCGACGGTTGCCAAGTAGAAGGTCTTCGCCTTCTCCAGAAAATCATAAACTTTCTGTACGTCTGACATGATGAATTGTAGATTTATGATAATTAGTTATGTGTCATTTCTTTGTCGTTTGTCTTGACTCGGCCCATGAAGGACTTTTACTTCTGGCCGAATCATGACAAACTACTCCATGCGTTTCTCTATTCTCAGACCTGCGTGAACAACCAGTTCTGCGCACCGATGCACTCGATCATGTCCAGTGCACCCTGGCTCCAGTAGAGATCTTCTTCCTCGTCCTTGAGGTAATCCTTCATGATGTCATAGGTGGTGGGATCGTCCTTGACCGTCTCCATGCACTTCAGCAGGAGCTCCACGCCCGGGCCCTGGATGGCGAGGTCGGCCTTCACGTATTCAATGGGGTTCTTGACAAGTTCGCGCGGCTGCATGCCCTCGAACTTCACGTCGCCACCAAGGTCCAGGATGCGTTCGGTGAATTTCTCCACCCAACCCATCTCTTCACCAAAGTGATCGACGTATTTCTGTCCGAGCTTCGTGAAGCCCTGCGACTTGAACATCAGACCCTGCTGCTTGTGCACCATAGCACCTTCAGCCAAATGAGTAACAAAGAATTGGAGAGCTTCGATTGATTTGTTTTTGTCCATGATTAGAGGTTTTTTTTTGGTTATAACTGAAATCGTTTGCAAAGTTAAGGGACATCGCCGAAGAAACCTCAATCCAAAGTGAGCAAAAATTCGTCTGAAACGAACATTTCTCATTTTTTATACTTACCTTTGCAGCGCCGGGGCAATCGGACCTCGGCTTACGGTTACAATTATTAGAGACAATGTACAAGCTACGTGATTACCTGACCTCAATCGTGGGACTGACAGCAGAGGACGTTTTCTCGGAAGAGCTTTACTGCACAGAATGTAATTTGGAAGAAACATTCCACACCAACCTGATGCAAGAATCGCTGGCCGCCTATTCCTATACACTGGTATGTCAAGGCTGGCTCCACCTGACGTACCACGGCCGCGAAATGACACTGCAGCCCGGCGACCTGTACATCTATTCGCCAGGTTTTCAGGTGAACATACTCAAAGGCTCCGAGGACTATCGTTCTATCTGCCTGATTGCCGACGAACTGATAACGCTGGAATCGCCTTACGTCTGGAACATCATCCGCACGGCCTACTACCCTATTTCAGAAATAGGTCAGCCAGTTGTTCGCCTCAGCGAGTCGGAAGCCAGGCATCTGTGGAGGAGGATGAAGGAAATAACAGACTATCTGAGTTCATTCCACCGGTTCAAGGACGATTGTCTGCGAACACTCTACACGCTTTTCCTGCTCGACCTGCGTAATATGATGGAACAAAGCATAGGCACTTATCAAACCAGCGAGCGAACGACAGCCTTGTTCATCAACTTCATGCGCCTGCTGCCGCACCACTTTGTGGAGCACCACGACATCAAGTTCTATGCCGACCAACTACACGTCACGCCGACGCACCTCTCGCGTATCGTACGCCAGGTGACGCAGCGTACCGTCATCGACTACATTAATCAGATGCTTCTGATGGAGTCCTCATGGCTGCTGAAGACCACCCACCTTAGTCTGGCCGCCATCGCGGAACGCCTGCATTTCGCCGACCAGTCCAGCTTCAGCAAATTCTTTCAGCGAATGAAAGGCATATCGCCCAAACAATTTAGGAGCACCCATCTGTTGTTCCAGTAACAAGCCCCTCCCCTGCTTCTGGCCGGGGAGGGTGTTTGGGGGGACTCTTCTCACTCAAACTCCGACAAGAGATCGGCAACCACGTAACAGGAACCGCCCACAAAAATCATGTCTTCTGGAGCTGCGGCTGCGAGGGCTGCGTGTACTGCATCGGAAACGGAGAGGAAGGTACACACTTTATACAATTGAACAGAGGACGCAGCCACAGCCGCTAACGCCTCTTGCCCGGAAGCCGCCTCGGCAAAAGCAGACGCCAGCGTGCCTGCCGGCAAGGCGCGTTGGCAAGAAGGCTGGGTCAGATAAAAATGAGTGTTCATACTTTGAGCAGCACGGCTCGCCGCTAAGCGCACAAAGGCACGGGCCGCAGCAGAATAGTCTTTGTCGCCAACCATTCCTATGACGACATGCAAGCTCTTGCAGCGCTGCTCTAATAATTGCGAAACAACGCTTTGAATGCCAGCTTCATTATGCCCTGCGTCGCAAACCATCAGGGGAGACTTGCGCAACTGCTGCCATCGTCCGCGTAAGCCTGTCAGTTCCATGACGTGTGCAAAGCCTTCGACCACAGCAGCGGCATCAATGCGAGCGTAGAACTGCTGAGTCATTAGCTCGGACAGCGCGCAGAGGATGGTGCGGACATTAGCCCACTGGTAGGCACCGCGAAGCTCGAAGGGCACGGCCTCCACTGGCGTCTCCGCTTCAATGAGAGGACTCATCACCTCCGTGTGTAGAGGCTCCTCATCGGCATAACGGAGGACAGCCGACGGAGAGTCAGCGCTGGCATTGACCGTCTCAAAGATGTGTTGAAACACCTCCCTTACCTCGGAATGCCCATTGGTTTCCCCTACAACCACGGGGACGCCGGGCTTAATGATTCCCGCCTTCTCTGCAGCAATGGCTGCGAGGGTCGAGCCGAGGAACTGCTGATGGTCGAAACTGATATTCGTTATGACGCTCAGGTCCGGACGTACAATGTTCGTACAGTCCATGCGTCCGCCCAGTCCTACTTCGACCACGGCCACATCTACCTGCTGCTCTGCAAAGTAGAGGAAAGCCAGTGCGGTGGTCAGTTCAAAGAACGAAGGATGGAGCGGTTCGAAGAATGAACGTTCCTGTTCCACAAAGCTAACCACCCGCTCTTCAGGTATCATCTCGCCGTTCACGCGTATACGCTCGCGAAAGCCAACAAGGTGGGGCGAGGTGTAAAGTCCCACTTTGTATCCTGCCGACTGCAGCACAGCAGCGAGCGTCGAGCTTACACTTCCCTTGCCATTGGTGCCTGCTACGTGAATGATGTGGTACTGCGAATGGGGGTGCCCGAAGTGCTCGTCCAGATCGAAAGTGTTGGCAAGGCCCTCCTTATACGCGCCAGCCCCGATGTTTTGGAACAAGGGGGCTGCGTGGTAAAGATAGTCTAAAGTCTGTTCGTAGTTCATTCAAACATCTGCTTGAATTTGTTAAAGATCTTGGATTTCGTTCCCTGATTGGGGCGGAAGTTGTCGCTCTGCTGCATTTTTTCCAGAGCCTGCTTCTCCTCGCGGCTGAGCGTTTCGGGGATATAGACAGAAATATTGACGATTTCATCGCCGTTGCCGTAGCCGTAGCCCTGCAGAAATGGCAGTCCTTTGCCGCGTAGGCGCAGCACCTTGCCAGGCTGCGTACCAGGTTCGATCTTCAGCTTCACCTTTCCGTCGAGCGTAGGCACTTCGACCGTTCCTCCGAGCGCTGCCGTGGGTACGTCAATAAGCAGGTTGTAAATGATGTCATTGTCTTGACGGACAAAGTCCTTGTCCTGCTCCACTTCAATATATACTTGAATGTCACCCGGCACGCCGCCGTGAATGGCAGCATCGCCCTTGCCCGAAACGTTGAGCACCATACCGTCCTGCACACCTGCAGGAATCTTCACCTCTACCACTTCGTCGCCGCTGACGACACCTGTGCCTCCACACTGGTGGCACTTGTTCTTGATGATCGTGCCCTCACCGCCGCAGTCGGGACAGACGCTCTGAGTCTGCATCATGCCGAAGACCGAGCGCTGCTGTCGCAGCACATAGCCGCTGCCATGACACGTCTGGCACGTCTGCGTGTCGCCGCTGCCGTTCTCGGCACCGCTGCCGTGACAGTGCGAGCACGTCACCTTCTTGCGCACCTTGAACTTCTTGGTGACGCCTGTAGCACACTCCCTCAGCGTGAGACGCACTTTCAGACGAAGGTCTCCGCCGCGGTGCTGCTGTCTGCGCGTGCCGCCACGTCCGCCGCCGAAGCCGCCAAAGCCGAAGCCGCCGCCAAACGAGGCGCCGCCGCCGAAGAGGTCGCTGAAGATGTCGCCAAACTGCGAGAAGATGTCGTCCATCGACATGTTTTGGTAGCCGCCACCTGCTGCCCCGCCGACGCCGGCAAAGCCAAACTGGTCGTAGCGCTGGCGTTTCTGAGGGTCGTGCAGTACGTCATACGCTTCTGCGGCCTCCTTGAATTTGGTTTCCGCCTCTTTCTTCTCAGCCTCAGACTTATTGCCTTGACGGTCAGGGTGGTATTTGATGGCCATCTTTTTGTAGGCCGCCTTGATTTCCTGCTCAGTGGCATTCTTCGAGACGCCCAGTACTTCGTAGTAATCTCTCTTCTGGTCTGCCATATTGTCCTCCTTTCTTTACATCCCCACTGCCACTTTGGCATACCGGATGACTTGGTCGTTGAGCGTGTAGCCTTTCTCTATGCAGTCGATGACAAAGCCTTTCTGCTCGTCAGGGACACCTGGCACTTGAGCTACGGCCTCATGGAGGTCAACGTTGAACTCCTTGCCCTCCGTTTCAATCTGCTTGACACCCAAACCCGCCAGTACTTTAATCAGTTTCTGATAGATGAGTTCCACGCCCTGTGTTACGGCTGTCACGTCTTCAGCCTTTTTCATCGAGGTCAGGGCACGCTCAAGGTCGTCGACGACGGGCAGCAGCGCAGTAACGGCTGATTTCGAACCGTTTAAGATGAGATCTGCCTTGTCCTTAATGACACGTTTGCGGTAGTTTTCGAACTCCGCCTGCTTGTACAGCGCCTGTGTCTTCAGGTCCTCAATCTCCGACCGCGCCATGGTCAGCTGCTCCTCCAGGCTCGGCTCTGCGTCGGCCTCGTTTTCAGTAGCGCCGGCGTCGGCCGTCGTCTGCTCTTCAGCGGCAGTCTCGTCTGCTGATGCCACGTTTTCTGTATTCTGTTCCTCGCTGTCGAGGAGCACTTTTTCGTCTTTCTTTTCTTCTGCCATAATTACATAAATATATTATTTGTCCCCATTCCTGCAAAACTCATGCCAACAGCACTCTCGCACGTCAGATAAAAAAATCTGAAGACACTGTCACAAAAAAATATCACTAAAGCATGACTTTCTCAATAAAGTTCGTACCTTTGCGCCCGAAAAAATCAATTTTAAAGTCCAACACTCAATTCCAGTCCCTCGCATTTAAATTAACGTATGAAGAATAAGTCGAAGAACAAATTGTCATGCCGACCGGCAGCTTTCCTGGCACTCTGCAGTTCGATACTGCTGACGGGCTGCGGTCGTATATCGGATAGTTTCCGCACCAACCTGATTGTCGAGGACCGCTACAGAATGATTCTCGACGGCCTGCAGGTGACGCTGCTCATCACTCTTTGTGCCGTCGTCTTAGGCACACTCCTTGGAGGATTGGTCTGCTGGATGCGCATGAACCGCCGCCCCTGGCTGCAACAGACGGCCAAGGTGTACATCGAACTGATGCGCGGCACGCCCGTGCTGGTGCTGCTGATGCTGATGTACTATGTGCTGATGGCACCGTTAGACGCCACAGGAATCGTCGTGGCCATCGTCACCTTTGCCATGAACACAGCAGCCTATGTCGGCGAGATGCTGCGTACCACCATTCAGGGCATCGACCGGGGACAGACCGAGGCGGGCCTGGCTCTTGGCTTTACGCAGCGGCAGACGTTCTTCCGCATCATCCTGCCCCAGGTAGTCCGGGCCGTGATGCCTATCTATCAGGGCGAGGTTGTAAGCCTGCTCAAGGGGACGAGCATCGTGGGCTATATCGCTGTGTCCGACATGACAAGGGCCTCGGACCTGATACGCTCGCGCACCTTTGATGCTTTCTTCCCGCTGATTGTGACAGCCATCATGTACTTCCTCATCGCGTGGCTCATCGGACTGCTGCTGACGGCACTGACCCAACGACAGCGTGCAAAAGCGGTGGCAGCGGCAGTGGCGCTGGCACTGGCCGGAGCTGCTGGCTACATGCCGTCGCTGCTGGCGGCCGACGCGGCGGAAACGACTGCGACGGCAGAAGTTCCTCCCGCCATCAAGGCGCTTTCCGGCAAGCGCGTCAGTGTCATCCTCGGCAGCATACAGGACATCGCTGTCACCGACATGGCACCCGATGCCGACGTCCTGCGCGTCGCCACCACGACCGACATGATGGCGGCTCTGGAGAGCGGCCGCGTGGACGTCGGCGGCAGTGAAAGCCTCACCCTGATTTTCAACAAGGAACTGATGGCCAAGGTGGACTCGGTGGGCGCGGGGCTGACATCGATACCCATCGGTGCCTGCTTCAAGAAGGACAACACCGAATTGCAGCAGGACTTTAACAACTTCCTGGAAGAAATACGTAAAGACGGTACACTCGCGAGGATTCTTGAACGCTGGAACAACGCCGACGACCCCTCAGCCCTCGCTATACCCCAACAGCGCGGTACGGGGCGCACCCTGCGCATAGCCACCTACCCAGCCATGCCTCCGTTCAATTTCATCAATTCCGGAAAGCCTTCGGGCCTGGAGATAGAGATAATGACGGAATGGACCAACCGGCGCAACTGGCGGCTGGAGTTCCTGGTGATGGACTTCGCCGCGCAGATTCCTGCCGTGCAGACGGGCAAGGCCGACATGGCCATGGGCGCCATCAGCGTCACCGAGGAGCGACAGAAGCAGGTGCTCTTCTCCGACGGATATATCGAGTCGCACATCGTGTTCATCACACGTAAGGGAGAGGCGAAGACCCTTTTCTCCGACTGTCTCACCCCTGGCAGACCCACCCCTGACCTCTCCCATAAGGGAGGGGATAGCCTCCGGTCTGCGGGAGATTTGCATCGCGACAGTTCTCCCCTCTCTCAGGGGGTGGGTCATAGAGTGCTCATACTGCTGGCCATTGTCGCCGCAGGTGGCGCAGTGTGGCTCCTCCTCCGCCGCCGCAAACGTAACTTCACGCCGTCGTCCGGCGCCCGTCTCGACGAGGAGACCCACGAAGAACTCCCCATCATCAGCATCTCACACATGAAGAAGAGTTTCGGCACGTTCGACGTCCTGCGAGACATCAACCTTGATGTCCACCGCGGCGAGGTGATCTCAGTCATCGGGCCTTCCGGGACGGGCAAGAGCACGTTTCTCCGTTGCCTGAACCTTCTGGAACAGCCCACTTCCGGCAGCATCCTCATCAACGGCGAGGACATCCTGGCTTCCAATGCCGACGTGCCCCTGCTTCGCCGCCAGATGGGCATGGTGTTCCAGTCCTTCAACCTGTTCAACGGCATGTCCGTCATCGACAACATCTGTCTGGCACCCATGCAGTTGCTCGGCAAGAGCCGCGAGGAAGCGCGGCAGAGGGCCTACGAACTGCTCCAAACCGTCGGACTGGCCGAACGCGCCGATGCCATGCCCCAGCAGCTCTCGGGCGGGCAGAAGCAGCGCGTCGCCATCGCCCGCGCCCTGGCCATGGAACCTAAGATTCTGCTGTTTGACGAACCGACCTCAGCCCTCGACCCCACGATGGTCAGCGAGGTGCTGGGCGTGATGACGCGGCTGGCCCGCGAGGGAATGACGATGATTGTGGTGACCCACGAGATGCGCTTCGCCCGTCAGGTGAGTAGCCGCGTCCTGTTCTTTGCCGACGGCGTGGTCTATGAAGACGGTCCCTCCAGCCAACTCTTTGAACACCCGCAGCGCGAACGCACACGCCAATTCATCCGCCAGATACACCAGACGTCGTTCCTCATCGAGAGCGAGCAGTTCGACTGGTTTGCCATGACGGCCCAGATGGAGCATTTCTGCCAGAAGTACAACCTGTCACGCCGGCAGACCGACGCGGCCCTACACGTCACGGAGGAGTCACTCGCCCTCCTGGGCACGGCCCCCGGAACACGTCTGACGCTGGCCTATTCGGAACAGGACAATACCCTGCAGCTCACGGTCGAATGCCCACATGCCGTCAACCCCGACGCCTTCCGCGACGACAGCGACGATATCGCCGCCACCATACTCCATAACTTCAGCCGCGACATCAGCATCGACGGCAACACGCTCTGCATCAGCATCCAATGAGCCCAGCGCTCATACTGAGTCATAGCATCTAACCGACATCGTTAGTGACTATTGGTGTCCGCACATTCATTGACGGACAAAGGAATTATTTTGGGCGAAAATCACGATTACCGTTGACGATAATCATGTTTACCCTTAATGGTAATCGTGATTTTTCTTAGGGGTAATTGTGATTTTTCTTAAGGGTAATCGCGATTTTTCTTAAGGGAGGGAGAAGACCCTCTCCCCGCTCTCCCTTGAGGGAGAGAACCTTGCTATCGCTCGAAAGCTGCGCGCCACCCAACTCCCCTCCCTCACGGAAAGGGGCGGGGCTGGGTCTGCTCTTTCGTTCGTGGGGGGGCCGAAAGAATGAAGAATAAGATTTATTCAAGTTTCGGCTTTTCAAAGAACCACAGATGCAGATTAAAAAGATTACGGACTCTCCCCCCCTGGACTCGTTCGGGGGAGAGTCCTGAAATCGGTGTGGTCGAAAAAGTAAAGAAGATAAACTTCTGCTAATCAGTCAATTCGTCAATTCGCACATCCGTTAATGTCGATTTTGTAGCGAAGAGCGGGGATTTTGTGCTCAAAATGCGGGATTTTGTCGCTTTTTTTACGTCGTAACGGAGCATTTTTGTACGTTTTCGAACATAAAAGCGGGGGACTACCACACCTACCACACCCCACTACATTACCCCCTTACTCCT
>CAMVFC010000074.1 GCA_947166655.1 uncultured Prevotellaceae bacterium | reverse complement strand
CATTTGTGTGTGATCCCGTTGGGATTCAAACCCAAGACCTTCAGAACCGGAATCTATGCCGTAGAAACCCGCAGGAAGCCTTTGCCCGTCGGTGTTTCGTTGTTTTTTGTTTTCTCGTTTGACGGAAATACAGCGGAAATCCGTCACTACTCTCCCGCCGACGGGAGGTCTCCCTCGCCCACCTTTCCGAGTTTGAAAGGCAGGTCGCCCATCAGTTCTTTCGAGCGGTAGGCCGCCAACTGCCGTCGCAGGTCGGCCACCTGTTCCTGCAGGTTGTCGATCAGTGCCTGCTTGTCGGCAATCCGTCCGTCTTTGTCGGCCAGCAGTGCGTCTTTGTCCTTCAACTGAGCCTTCAGTGTAGCGATGGTCTCGTTCTTTGCCGCGAGGGTGCCCTTCGCGTCGCCCTGTTCGGTCGGCTCCTCCACAACGAGCATCTCCCCCTCACCGTGCATCAGCCAGTTGGCCGAGATACAGCCGTAGGAGCGCTGCACTCTCACGCAGATATTGTCGGTCAGCACTTTCGGGTCGCCTTTCAGCATCCGAGATACGTTTGGCGCCGTCGAACCGATGGCGTCCGCCATGTCTTTTTGGGTATGCAGATACCCGTGGTCACGCAGATAGTTGAACGCTGCGTTCATCCGTTCCTTCTTATCCATAATAACTAAAATAAGTTAAATAATAACCTAAGTTGCGATGGATAATAATATTAATTCTTATCTTTGCAATCCGTAAGCAAGTAGTAAACTACGAACCAATCGGGCAAAAGAATAGCCGTTGACGCATAAAGTCCTAATCCACAAGACATTTGCGCCACTTTGCAATACCAAAATCCAACCGCAAAGATACGGCTTTCTTCCCGATTATTGTAAGATAGGTGTAAACTTTTTAATTAATTTATGATTTGCGAAAAAGTAGGAAGAGCCGAATGGCAGAGTATGAAAGTGGGTGATGTCCGTATCTATACATTACCTGACGAGAAGGCTAAGGAAGCCGCACGGGTGGCCGCTCAGGACGTGAAAAAGAACGACCGCTACGACTTCCAGCGTTTCTTCGAGCAGGATTTGCGACAGTTGTTGGGTGGCGATTTCGATGCCGTGGTACCGAACATGGACACGACCATCGCATTCAAACGTATCAGGTAGGCGTATGAACATCGAACTGAAAGACTTGTTGTCGCTGATGACCGATGCGGTGGATGCGGGAGTACAGAAATATGTGCGCTCGTGCGACCCGCAGGCCGACTATATCAAGCAGGCCGAGGCAAAGCGATACCTGCAGAAGCTGGGCTTCAAGGCGGCGATGCTGCAACGGTGGGTCGATGGCGGACTGCTCACCCCCGTGAAGACGAGTGACGCGCAGAATGCGTCGGTCATTTATTCGATGGCAGACATCAAGGCACTGGTCAGTTCGGTTCGCCTGAAAGCGATGACCAACAAGTCGGACCATGACTATATATAAAAGGTATATATGATTGCCGATGGTCCTATCATCCACTTTTCGCCCGCCGACGCGCCCGACCTTCCTGAGCTCCACAATCCGAAGGAGCTTCAGCCGAAGAAACGCGAGACGCCAGGGCCGAAGGACTGGCAACCGATAGGCGACATCTGGTAAAAACAGAGAAACAATAATTCATCAATCAATATGGGAATAACAGTATCAATCATCGCAGCCCTCGCGATAGCAGGAGTGGTCGTTTTCTTCGTCCTGAAGAACAAAAAGAAGTCCTCCGACGAGGCAGTTATAGTCAGCCAACCGTCTGAGCCAGTCTCGCAGCCATCAACCCCGACTGTGGATGACACATCAGCGAAACAAGAACAGCCGAAGGAAGAACCGAAGGAAGAGCAGAAGCCAGTGGAGGAAGAGAAGCCAGTGGTCTTCAAGCCAAAGCCTGATGCACCGAAGCCTCCTGTTGTAGAGGAAAAGCCAAAGTATGACGAGGAGTTTGAGTCTTACATAGGTAAGTATAATAAATTTGCCAAGATAGAGAGAGATACTTATACATATAGATGGTTCTATGAACTGTTTCGTGAGGCAAAGTCTCAATTGAGAATAGACACTTGTCATGGTCTTCCGATTTTTCTAAAGCGGGAGAATTTCCCCACTCTTTATGAATGGGGAGACAAAGGTGATGCCCAGAAAGCACAGGACACTCTTATTGGCTGGCTGTTCTCGCTACAGCTTGCAGAACTGAAGCCCTATTACAGGGCTGACATATTCAAGGTAGGCTATGAGATGGGTGGCTATGACAGGTACACAAACATCTATGGTTGGAAATTTGAGCTTGATCCAAATATCATGCGTATATTGGCTGGTGCTATATATCCTGCTATGAAAGGTTGGTGCAAGCCAGTCACAGAGACCCTTCGCAAAGAAGTGGAAGGCACCATGTACGGAAGGACACTTGGTCAGCTCTACACGGACGAGAAGCGTGATAACGTAGCACCAAAGGATTTCTTCACGGATTTCCGCGTATTCATGCCTACAGCACCGGCCCCATACCTCTCCACATACAGCAAGAGAAGCGACAGGACTTATCCCAATGAGGAAAGAGACGAATATGACAACCTCAAGATTGACCGTCAGATTCACGAAATGATAGTAGAGGCATACAACCTCAATCAGCCAGAGCACTACCAGGAGGTAGTGCAAGCCATAGCCGACAAGGAGGCAAAGAAAGAGCATCTGTTTGGCAAGAACATCAGTACCAAGCACTTTAATTTTCACCCTGTGTTCGGTGAGGACACGATTGGTGTTGAACTGCCTTATGATGGTATACTTGGAGACTTTGCATACCTATGCCTACAGACAGGTAGCGCATCAAGGACCATCATGCAGAGTGCCACTATCACACCTCCGCAGTATGGACGTCTGAGACCTGGATGTTCATGGAAGCAAGAAGCGAAGAAGAACTCCAAGACGGATGATAGACGTAATATTCTCACCAACTTCGAGATAGAAGATGGTGATGGCTCACCAACAGGCTACTATGACAAGAATGGTAATTGGGTTTACATGAATGGCATTAAAAGTCCTGCTGACTTTGAAGAGTACCAGAAGAATGCCCTCTATGCCAACAGCTATCCAAGCGGTCACAGCAGTGGTATGTTCTGCTGCTCAATGGTGTTGATGGAATTGTTGCCAAACAAGGCAGACTTGATCCTGAAAGCTGCCAACCAATATGCCGTCAATCGTACTATTGCGAGGTATCACTGGACAAGTGACACTATCAACGGAAGGGT
Source organism: uncultured Prevotellaceae bacterium (assembly GCA_947166655.1). GTDB lineage: Bacteria > Bacteroidota > Bacteroidia > Bacteroidales > Bacteroidaceae > Physcousia. The sequence goes on along the minus strand of CAMVFC010000074.1, from coordinate 13,275 downwards.
TCTTGGCAGCGCAACCAATGCAATATGCCATGCGGCGAGCGACTATTACAAGATGCTGAAAACCATCGAGAAAGAGTTGTCGTGTTAAAACGATATACAGATGACGGAGCGCATGGTAATGATAGCGATAGAACTGTTTGCCGTGCTGGCGGCAGTATCGCTCTTTTGGAACAAACCCGACCGACAATAACGAAACCACGCAGCCGACAGACTGGCGACCGCACGGGGAATAATGTATAAAACTATAAAACTTATGAAACGATTATGAACGAAGAAACAAAGACAACGGAGCCAAGCTGCATGGGACCGTCGATGACCGACGAGTCGCCGACACCGAGTATCTGGTACAGCTGAGTCGCGTCCGACCAAAGATTCTGACTCCAGCCCCGCCGTAATCCCATTCCTGATGCTACGGCAACCTACCACAGACGGCGGGGCATTTTTTTACATTCAAAAGAAAAGACGATATGCGAACCATTTCAGATATAATAAAAGATAAATAAGGCGATATGAAAATTATAATTAGAAACAGAAACAAGCAGATTCAGGTGAGCAACATCACCTCGAAGGAAGAGATGGTGTGGATTGCACCGGAACTCTTTGCGAAGATTACCAAGGATGCTGGCATGATGGCCACGGAGTTTATGAAGAAGTACCCGCAGATTCACGAGGTGAAGTTCTCGGTGTTGCCGCAAATCGACGAAGAAGAGAACGAAGAGGATTTCTATGCTGGCGAGGACGATGAACAGAGCCACTGCGGTCAGAATGCACAGACGGAGAACGACGAACCGAAAAACTGACGTGCTATGATTGACTACAACGCATTTCATAACTATTTGGTAGAACTGGTGGGGCTGTTTCAGCGGACGCGCTCGACGAAGGGCATGTCGCAGTTGGCGCAGAAGTACCACTGCACGGCCATCACCCGAGACCAGTTCTATCAGATGAAACTCGACAAGCTGCAGCCGTCGCAGGTGACACCGCAGCTGAGTCGCGTCATTCGCGACACCATTGGTAAGAGCGATGCGAAGGCCGCCCTGCGCGAGAGCATCGGTGCGCTGAACGAGGGCATCCTGGCCGGTAGCCGTATCTCGCAGGGTAGCGACCGCACAGTGCAGATTACCATCACGCAGCCAGCGCAGCAGGATATATCCGCTCCAAAGCAACAGACCGTCCATCAGTCAGAACAGCCGAAGAAGCCAACGTTGCCAAACTACCGCATTGGACAGGTGCTTTATCATAAGGCGGCAGACGAGCTTTTTCTTGTGAGCCGCCTGTTGGATAATGATCGCTTTGCTGTAAACTATTGCCTGATGTCGCCGAAGTACGCCCGTCAAGTGGTGTTTGACTCCGAGCATCAGACCTTCTGGCTTGGCAATGAGAATATCCGTCCTGCTAAGGGTAGCGAGATAGCCCGCTATCTGGGTGCCTTGACGCAGAGCGGGTTCGAGTGGGAGGCCGACAACACCAACGGGCTGTTCTTTGTCAAGGGTAAGAAGCAGGAGCGCAAGCCTGTCGAGGTGTTTGCCAACGACATCCCCCTGCATGACTACAGCAACACTGGCATTCATTCGCTGCCAGTAGTCAGCCCTTCCCTCTTCCGTTTTGCACTTGGTCCGCTGGCTCCCATCGACAACGGCGGCGACCTGATGACCCCGTGCTATGACACGCAGATGCTCAATGCCGTGGTACGTCAGGTAAAGACAGCATTCCCTGACTTCGACCATATCCGCGAGCTGTTCCAGTACGAAATGCCAGCCCTCTGCTGCTCTGAGGATATCAAGGAGTACCGTGTGGCACTGGTAAAGGACGATAACAACGGCACCTGCTACTGGCTGGCCCGCGACCGCGACGTGCTCCGGCTGCTCGCCTGGGTGGCATATATCATATAACTAAAAACGAAACGGCTATGTATATCAGTTATTTCAAATATCCCGTACTGCAGATTTTCGATGACGAGGTTCGCAAGACTTTCCCGAAGTGTCTGCCGATGATGTGGAATAACTTCCATCCCAAGAACGAGGATTTCCGTGTTTATAAGGGTGAAGAGGTGCAGCAGATGGATGACAAACAGAAATGGATGAGTATCAATTTGCTGTCGGCACGCATCAATACCGACATTGCAATGGGGAAGTTTTCCGACGGACGTTTTAACATCTACCTCGTTTCGCAGACTTTCTTCAACGCCATGCAGAAGAGTTATGACAAACTACGACCCTTGATGGACGAGGACAAAGCCCTGCAAAGCGTCTATGAGGATGCCGTATTCGTCATCGGTGAACGGACGCTGGTGTTTATGAAACTGACCGACGATAATTACCGCTTCATGGAGTTTCGTCGTGACAGGCTCTGCCATATATCCGACTTTTCTATCAACGACGACGAGGATGGACTGGCACGCTATAAGGATATGGACACGATGACTGTTGCCAACCTTGGCGGCTACGAAGACATCTGGACTCCAGATTTGATACTCTATCAGCAGTCGTTTATCCTGTTCTTCAAGAAGTATGGCAACATCGACCTCGAAATGCTGCCCGCTAAGAAGAAAGTGAGGCGGTCGGAACTGATTGGCGGCAAGGTGAACAACTTTATGGGCATTGACGTACAGGTGCTCGACAGCCGTTGGTTCACTACTATCTGCCGCGACGATGGTTTTCTGGTCAGTGGTCACTTTCGTCTGCAACCCTGCAAGGATGAGAATGGCGAGTGGACGCGCAAACTCATTTACATCAACCCCTACGCCAAGCACGGCTATCACCGACTGGCACCGATAGTGAATATTAATAACGAATAAATCATTATGAGCAAGACATTAAAGATACTTTCCCGACCTCGCGGCAATGCCGAGGAATACGGACGCTGGAGCGTGAATCCCTACATCGGATGCAGTCACGGTTGCCTGTACTGCGTAAGCCCAGACACACAGGTGTTTATGGCGGATGGCAGTTCAAAGCGGATTGACGACGTGCAGGTAGGCGACGAGATTTATGGGGTTGAGAAAACGCAAACGAACTATCACGCTATCGTTAAGGCGAAGGTGACGGCCAAGGCTGAGACATTCAAGAAACCATGGCGGCTGACGTTTAGCAATGGACAGCAGATTGTGTGCTCTGGCGACCACAGATTCCTGACCGAAAGAGGATGGAAATTTGCGGCTGGTTCTGAATTTGGCAACTACCGCCGCCCGCATCTGACACCAAACAACAATATGGTGTGCATTCCAAACTATCCGATGACGGACTTTGACGTGACGGATGACTACAGACGCGGCTATTTGTCGGGTATCATCCGTGGCGATGCAAATTTGGCCCAATATAATTATAATGGTATAGACCAATATCACTTCCGCTTGGCTTTGAAGGAGAAGGATGGCGTTGATCGCACCCGTGATTATCTTTCGCATTTCGGTATTGACGTTCGTGACTTTGAGTTCCCAATGGTCGAACGTGCCACCAAAGAGACAGTTAAGCATACGGCCATCCGCAAGCGAGGTGTGTATAACTACGAAAAGATAAATGCTCTTATTGCTAATAACACTGACAATCGTGAGTGGCTGCGCGGATTCATGGCAGGCATTTACGACGCTGAGGGATGTAAGGGTAATGTGAAGCGTATGTCTAACAGCGACGACGAAATTATCAGCATTTACTGTCAGGCTCTCGACGCTTTCGGTATTGCCTATACATTCGACAAACCCGTACAGAAACCTGGGGGTAAGTTGGTAAAGTGCGTCCGTCTGAAAGGTGGGCTGCAGACAAGCATCCTGTTTGTCCGTACCTGCCGTCCTGCCATAACGTCGCTTTTTGATTTTGAAGGCTCTCGCATGAAATTCTACGGCGAGATAGTACGCATGACGGAAAAGAAGCAACTGACAAATCCGACAAGACTTATTGACATTGAAACCACGACAGGAAACTTTTTTGCCAATGGTATTGTGGCGCACAACTGCTACCTGAAGAAAGGCCCATCTGGGGCTTACCTCGGACAGGACAAGCCCGTGCTGAAGAAGGGTGTGGTGAACGAGGAACACGCCTATCACCTGGCGATGGCTGAGATTATCGAGCACCGTGACGAGATTATCCGCGACGGTGGACTGTTTATGACGTTCACCAGTGATCCGTGCGCTGAACAGACGTATAAGTTATTCTTCCGTATATCAGAGTCGGCAAGGGGGATGGATATACCCGTGACAATGTTGACGAAAGCCGAGCCGAACTACTCGTATATGTTCTGCGACTCTACCGTTGATGCCAACTGCATTCTAAACAGCGTCAGGACAAAGGAACAAGAACAAAATGATTACCTGAATCGCTGCAAAGAGAAGGCAAGCCTACTTGCCGTCGGCTTTACGCTGACGGGACACGATGAACTGGAATCCAATGCCATATCTAACGAGGAGCGTATTGGGTGCATTAATTTCCTCGCACATCGTTACCCGTTGGCCGAAAAGTGTCACCTATGGGCGAGCATCGAGCCTGTCATTGATTTTCCGTCTTCGCTCGATATGATATACCAAGCACTGAACGCTGGCTGTGAGCACTTCAAAATCGGACTGCTTACAAAGAACACCCGTGTGGTGCGCAAAGATTTTCAGATAGGCGAGCATCATTTCGATGCTTACAAAGTTAAGGACTGCCTGCACTTCATCGAGGACGTGATGCGGATGACCAGCGGCAAGGCGACGGTGTATTGGAAACAGAGTGTGCGCGACCTGCTGGAGACTATCTATACCCCCGCAGCCGTTGATGAACTGCTCGACTATCCGCACGCCGTCAGCAAGGACTGGAGCATGTTCAAGAAGGAGGACTGAACGATGGCAAAGAAAAAGAACCAGAAGACATCGACAGAGATGCTGCAGGAGATGGCCGACGACTTCGGCAGGATGGCTGAAGACCTGAAAGCCTTTATGACTGGCGGTATCGGACCGACACAGCAGGAGTACATCGACAAGATCAATGCCAACTGGAACGGCTACAACTTCATCGTCGTCTTCGGGCATGTGTATCGCCTGACCAACGAGAAGCGATACAAGGAGAACGGAGCCCTGCGCTGCCCCTGCGATGTGTGCGAACTGAAAGATGCCTGCTGTCAGGACTCCGACAAGACGCTCTGCGGCCTTCTGAGTGCCGAGACCGACGAGTATTTCTACGATGCCGGCGAGCTGGTCATCGACAAGCGCGGCAAGATGAAAGTCGAGAAATGGTTTGGAGATAAGTAAAGACTAAGATATTATGGCTACAAAATTTGCAGGTAAGGTTGCGAGTAAGCGAGAGCAGGGCAAAGCTGGCATTGGTCATGCCGAGCGTGAGCAAGCTCGCCGAGGTTTCCTCGGCAACGGGCTCTCCCGCACGGCGATGGTGTTCAAGATTGCAACGCTTGCAGGACACAAGCTGACGGTTCCCGAACTGAACCGCATCAAGGACATCAACCCCCGTGCTCTGGAGCGGGTCTATGACTCCGTATTGGGGGGGGGTAAATAAGGGTGACGCGTTGTTTGCGCTCAGACTGGTATTAAAATAATATAAAGGTATATAGGCGATTATGGAAGAAGACATAAGACCGGAAGATTATGGCTACGACAGTGAGGCCATTGCTGAACAGGCACGGGAGAATCTGAAACACAACAGGCCATATCAGAAAATCTACGAGCAACTGGATCGACTCGATCCGCGACGTGACTTCGTGAAGCACAACTACCTGTTGACACAGGCGCGGCTGATGGAAGAAAATGAAATCAAGCGGCTGATGGATCTCACTAACAAGCGCCGTCAGGATGTGCGTCGCATCGGTGACTATCTGGAGCAGCACAACCCCGAGGACAGCGAGAAATATGAGACGTTGATGGCTGGCTTTGCCTTCCTGCTCGACATGATTGACTTCACGCTCCACGACATCAACGAAATCCTCTTCCGCAACAAGACCGACATCAAGATGGAGAACTTCCCCGAAATCGTGAAGTGCCGCAAGTTGGCAGAGGAAATGTCAGGCAGCGACATCAAGAAGATGCCCGAATGGCAGCGCAATATGTGGATGTACGAGAGCGACCGCCTGTTCAATTACCTCAAGACGCGCTCTGCCGACTATCTCAGGCGAGCCGAGCGGGAAGAGAAGAAACGTATCAAAAAGTAGTTGACACCATGCCGAAGCCGAAGGGAGTAGCAAGATTAGTACAGCCGAGCCACCCGCTGCGCAACGTGGCACTGGCGGTGGACTGGCAGGGCGACAACGACGATGATATCACCGTGGTCACTGCCGGAGCCGACATCGAATGGCTGGTGGAGATATTCACAAGCCTGTGTAATTCCCGTCACGGCATCGCCAGAGGCTTCCGCATCGAGAGCCAGCAGCCGCCGATGTGGCGCAACGGCTACGTGAACGAGCGGCTGGCCGTGGTGCTGGAGGGCGGTCGCCGCGACGTGCTGATGTCGGAGGGTCTGCTGATGATCGTGAAGATGCGGATGGAGCGCTACGTGAACGGCGGTCATGTCGATTGCTACGAACTCGACGACCTGCTGAACCTGTCGAAGCGAGTCCCGGAGAAGATCATCACCCCAAAGCCAGTGCCGACAGCCGAGTTGCACAAGACAAAGCAACGTAAGCGCAAGAAGCAGAAGGCTGACAGCGCACCAAAAGACGAAGAATCTATCAATACAGAAGAAATGGCTAACATCTATCTGAGAGTACCCTGGTACGTGGCCGCCTACTACCGTGGCCGCGACGAGAACAAACCGCTCAGCGAGTGGGACCCCGTGGAGTTTGCAGACTATACCCACGAGTTCTCGATTCTTGAGAACAACCTCCGCTTCCTGCCCGAACAGGTGCAGTCGCGCAACTGCTACTCGCAGCGGGCGTGGAACAACATTCTGCACGGCAGGAGTCCCGACGGGTCGAAGATGATACTGCGGCGAAACCCCGACGAGTGGCCGTCGATACAGGAGGTTTCGACGCTCATCGGTGCCGCCTGCCACGGCAAGCAGTCGGGCTCCGAGTACCTCGCCATTAAGATGCCCCGCGAGGTATTTTACAACCGACACACCTACCGCACCACGGCGAACTACTGTCTGTCGTATGACATCGGCATCTACCTCTCGGCCATGCTCACGCGGAAGTTCTGCTATGAGTACCTGGAGTGGACCGAGTACCGCAAGGAGTTCTGCCGGCGGCAGGGGTTCAGGGCAAAGACCATCGACATCGTGGAGATGTTCTTCACCCAGTTCAACTTCCCCGCAGCCATCCTGCCCACCGAGCGCGAGTCGCTCAGGCGCTACCACACCCGCTGGATCAGTAACGCCCGCAAGCGGCCAGCCTACCACTACCAGTTCGACGATACGGGTTTTCTGGAGCATCTCAGTCAGGAAGACCTTGAGCGGGTCGAACGTGAGAAGAAGAAAAAAAAGGATTCATTATAATATAAGGAGGACTGAGCGATGACCGAACAGAAACAACCACTCCACGAGCTGCTGCGGAAGTTTGCGATGCTGAAAGGACTGCCGACAAAAGAGACGCCAAGAGGACTGGCGTGCAGAATGTCAGACAAGACGATTCTGACACTATTCCATAGACCTGTCAAGCACGGACGATTTACCTTCTACGGCATGAGCACTGACCTGTCTGCGGGCTTTCTCCGCGACAAATACTTTGATGAAGGTTTGATGAAGTATCTGCGCAAGAAATTGGAAGAGAGTATCGAAATATTAGAATTAAGAGCAAAGATTATGGACCCAGAGAAATTAGAGACAGCGGAGCGCATGGCCAAGAAGCGCCGCAAGCTGCAGGAGGTGTACGACCTGCTGAGTAGTTATCCGACGATAGCCGAGATCAAGGTCACGGTAAAACTGCCATACGCGGAAGGCGAAAAAGTGAAAGAGGCGGTTATCAGCGAGGACACATTCAACGCCCTCGTCTGCAAACTCGCCGAAGACGAGATTAACCGCATCAACGAGTTTGTGAAATCATTATGATCACACGGGATCTGTCCCCTTGTGAGTAGAAACGACCGCATGACGAAACAAGTGACAGACAAAAGCAGTAATATAACAAAAGCGTAACCGAATATGGCAAACGACAAAATGACAAAGACTGAGGTGGCGACGATGCTGAAAGAAGCACTGGAGCCGTTCTGCGAGACACTGAAAGACCTGCGGCCTGCCTTGGCGCACCCGTTCCGGCAGGAGGATTGCGTGATGGCAAGCAACGGACGCATTCTCATCGCTGTCAAGGCGAAGGAGGCGGGTGTCAGCATCGGTAAGTTCAAGGAGATGACCGACTTCAACGCCCGCAATGCGATACCGCAGGTGGGCTCAGATGATTTGCTGCAGGCCCGCACTATTGAACGTAGCGACCTGCTTGCGACCATCGACGAGATGAAGCGGCTGGAGAAGGAATGGCAGGTGACAGCCGCCGACGTGCTGGGCGTATGGTTGTCGATTGAGGCCCTGTCTCGCATCGAGGTGGCTATGCGTATCTGCGGTGCCGAGGCAGCTCAGCTGGTATGGCACAAGGACGACAAGGTTGTGGTACAGCTCTACAATGCGAAGGGCCAGGAGTGCGTCACGATACTCTCGATGGGTTTCTTGCCAAAAGATGCTTACGCCATCACCCTCCCCACTCATGACGACGACGACCACTGCTCCGTGACGATTGACTGGCAGAAGGGCGCTGCGGCGTGGGCAGACATCAAGGCCGAACTCGCACGGCAGGAGGAAGCCGAGCGCATGGCCCGCCGCGAGGTGTATATGGTGGAGGTGGTGAAGCGTGCCTACATCCCCGTCTATGCCAAGGATGCCGACGAGGCACGACATTTGGCCGACAGCAACTGGATGGACCCCGAGGACGACGGCGACGACGAGTGGATGCTGGGCGACACCGTGCCAGAGGTGGAGGACTTGGACGATATGCCCGACTGCTACGAGCACGTCATCACCCGCAACGGCATCGTGGAGCGCGAAGATATCTACGAACTCGACAGGATTAGCGAGGAGTGGGCAAAGGAACATCAGGAGGACTGACACGATGACCGACGAGCAATTTAGGAAAGAACAGGAAATTGCCGTGCAAGATGGTTACAAGGCTGGCAAGGCAAATACTATTCGTCGTGCTTGCGAATGGCTTGACAAGAATGCAGCACGTTATGTAGTCACACGCCCCATTCACGGCTGTAAGATGACAGGCTTGGACGTAAGCATGACCGCCGATTTTCGCAAAGCAATGGAGGAATAATTGAACTATATTGGAAAATATCATGCCAAAGGAATTTGACCAATCGACGGAAAGCCGCTTCTGGCAGGCGAAAGCACTGGATGTGGCGGAGGAAATAGACGAGCAATGGCAACTTGTTATGAGTACGCTACGCAGCAAGCCTAACACCTACCTGATCCACGAGGACTATTACCACATGGTTCGGGAAATGAAACAGGTAATGGAGAAATACAAGATGATATGACCCAGAACCAGTTCGCCAACTACCACTACCGTCACTCTGAGGTGATGCTGTGGCACACGAAGCACCCCGACTGCGACGTGGAGTGTATGCTCATCGGTGTGGACTTCGAGGGCGAGATGTTCCACCTTGTGCCGATCGACCAGGAGTGGTATGAGGACAGGGAATACTGGGTACACTACAAGTTCGTTGACAAGCCGCGCCGCAAGCCCAAGATGAAGGTGGTCTATGGCGGCGAGGCAGAAATGGTAAACAATAAATAAAAAGGAATATGGCAAACATTGAATGGACTGACGCTTTCGAGCAGCGGCTGAGGGAAAAGCTCGAAGAGGACTATGAGCAGGCCGACCGCATTGTGGTATGGGCTTCCCACGCTGAAAAACCCTTGAAGGAGGGTGGTATCATTGACGCTAAAGGCTCTGCCGACAGCATGATTAAATGGATTAAAAAGGAATTGGGCGTATGAAGAAGAAAGTAGAAACCATTATCATCGTATGCGATAGCTGCGGTGAGCATTTCGTCAATGGCGATGGGTTCACGTGTTACACGGATGATCCCGACGGCGGCATTATGCTGTCGGAGGCCACATCGAGCGGTTGGCTTGATATTGACGGGCGGCAATACTGCCCAGACTGCTGGCATTATGACGATGACGATAACATCGTGTGCGGGGATGGCCGCAAGTACAACGGCAACACCCACGAACCAGTCATTGAGAGTAACAAACAAAACGACAACGAGCTATGAGCTATTGCAAGAAGAAAGGCATCGAACCGACGGTATGTTACTGTCTGGCTTGTGAGTATTGCCTGCCACCAGCCGAACGCATCGGTGGGAGAATGTGCGAGAACGAAATAATGGATAAGCAGGAGGACTGACACGATGAACAGACCAACTATTGAACAGTTAGAGGCACTGCCAGAGGGAGCGCGGGTACGCCATGCCATCTTCGGAGAGTGTAGTGTGGAATATCAGGGCTCTTGCAGCGCACCTGGCGGCATGGACTTGCGAATTGAGTCAGAAGAGGGCAAAGACCTCTGGGAAGAATGGATTCGTGATGGTGCGTGTGATGACAAGATAAACGACGAGCGTTACTATGTATTCCAAGAGGACACGCCGTTAAGCGAAGACGGGATTTTAGAGATATTGGATAATTAAAATACATCATGGCAAAGGAATATGAAAGAAAGACCGATTTTTGAGAGCAAAGAACCGAATAAGAACCTTGTCGAACTGAACGATGACGACAAGAAGGTAGTAATCAAGGCACTGAAGGATTTAATCCAGTCTGCAGGGTTCCTTCTCGACATGGTGTCGAAGGACACACTGACGGAGGAAATGCGCGAGACGTTGACAAGCCTGATAGCAACATACAGTCGCGACGGGCTGCGACCGCTGGGCTTCCAAGACCAGGCAACAAAAGACCACGACGACCTGGTGCGCCGACTACGCAATGCCAACATGGATAATGAGGAACTGCGCCAGCAGCTCGGTCAAAAAGTATCGCTGGAGGACTTGCGCGAGAAGATGAAGACGATTGCCCGCGCCTTCGACGAATGGGGTGACTATCACGGCTTCGGTTACATCGGAGATATCCACTTTGATAGTTATGGATGCCTGCATGGCAACATGAACCTATCGACGCACATCTCAGGCGACAGGGCGGATGATTTGCGGAAGATGGGGTTTGAACTGACCGACGACCGCGACGGTGAAGCGATGTTTGCCACTGACGAAAACTTCAAGCTACTGCGGAAGATGATACGCGACAATTTTGGTCCCGATGCCAGCATGTTCTGTGGCAAGATAGACATGCACAGCTTCAGTGACGAGAGACCGCACATGAGAGATGTGGAAGTCCGCCTGCGTGACCTCGACGTGATGCAGCCTTGGATTGATGAGTATTTGGAGCGCAGAAAACAGTCGTTCGACAAGGAACGTAACAAAAACAAGCAGGAGGACTAATCAAATGAACTTGTTTAATCGAATATTCAAAAAGAGAAAAAGTATGGAGACAACGACAGTTTACGTTCCGAGAAGACGGAAGGTGATGGACGAAAGGTTCACGAACGAAGAACTGCTGGCAATGATGCCGGAGCATAAGCGGGTTGACCGCGAGTACATGAAGGGCGCTATCGACTTCATCATGGAGAAGATGCCGTGTTATCAGGACATCGACGGCTACATCAAGCAGTGTTGCAGCGAGACGTTCCCGCGTCCGACGAATGAGCAGTACCGCAGCCGCGACGAATACTGCGAGGAATACCGCAAGTATTTCTACGGGGACGATTACTACAAGTTCAGCAATGCCGTGCAGTCGGAGTTCCTGCATCGCAAGGGCACTCGCCGCAGCTATGAGGAAGCCTGTCAGATAGCCGCCGACAAGTGGGTGGAAATGATATTCGGCACGCATATTCAAGACAACGGCGACCGAACGGGCGGCAGCGACATGGCTATGATGCTCGGAACCATCATCAAAGACGAAGCGCAGAAGCGTTGCAAGCAGGAAGTGCCGGAGAAGGCGCGTGAGCTGCTGAAGAAGTTCTACCTCGGCGGCTGTATGTGCAAGGGCAGTTACGGCGACTTCTCCTGTGCGCCGTATAGCGACTACGGTCCCAACACGCCGTTGTACGACATCTTGGTCGAAGCGGGAGTTGACGGAAACGACGCTGGCAAGATTACGCCGTGGAAGACGGGCATCGAGATTGACGAGAACGACAATGCCGTGATGCTGCAAGGCTATCAGACGTTGGAGTATATCTAACACCCCTCAATCCGCAGGCTGAAAACAGCAGGGGGTACTTGAAGGTTGCTTAAAGTTAACTTTAACGATGCTTTAAGTTAACTTAAACGAAGGTTCAAGTAGTGGGGCACGGAAAAGGGGCTGAAAAGGGCGGCTAATAATCGGCTTGCCTGCCCGACTAATAATCGGCCTGCATACCCGACTAATAATCGGCCTGAAAAGGGGCTGAAAACGGTATCGGCTTTTGCCAATCTCGAAATTGGCACGTGCCGACGGACAAAACAGACAATAATATAAAAGAAAGAAATTATGATTACAAAGGTGGTAATCAACAACAACGGGGACACGCCCATCGAGTATCTGAGCAGACTCGGGGCGTTCAAGAACGGCAAGACGTATGAGTTCAAGCCTGGCGTGAACATCATCGTCGGCAAGAACGGCTGCGGCAAGACCACGCTGATGAACCTGATAAGGAAGTATCTGCTGGTGGACCTGTCGGAGTGCTCGGCGGGTATGTTCAACAGCAACATCAATGCTATCTGCTTCGGCCTTGGCGACGACAAGCACATGTATGCCGGTGCCGACGTGTATGCCGACTATAGGCGCAACACGTTCCGCCTGTGCCATGCGGGGGAGAGGCAGCACAACGACGAGATATTCGAGAACGACCACTCCATCAGCGAGTTCCTCGGGCAGCGGGAGTCGTCAACGGGCGAGGGCGTCATCGTGGCAATGAACGCGCTCTTCGCCAGGATGTTCAGCAAGGGCGCACGGCTGACGTTCGATTACACGCAGTTCAAGGACAACTACAAGCCCTATACGGATTACGTTGCCGGCCACATCGTCGATGGCGACGAGTGGACCATCCTGATGGACGAGCCCGACAGGAACCTCGACATCGAGAACATCGGGCATATCAAGGCCGTGCTCGACTTCCACAAGCCGCACACGCAGATCATCGCCGTGGTGCATAACCCGCTGCTCATCTGCGCCCTCTCGAAGAACCCGGAGGTCAACTTCATCGAAATGACGCGGGGGTATGTGAAGAATATCAGGAAAATGGTAAAGGAGCTGGTGTGAATGGCAATGA
>CAMVFC010000073.1 GCA_947166655.1 uncultured Prevotellaceae bacterium | reverse complement strand
CGAACATCGGTGCGAAGAGGGCAGCGAGAATGATTAAACTCTTTTTCATGTTTCTTTGGGTTTATGGGTTATTTTTTTATGTTTTTGCTCTTGCCAAAATGTTTTTTAAACCTCTTTATCGGCGCAAAGATAGATTCTTTTTCTTTATCGGCCAAGAATTTCTGAACTTTTTTCGGTCAACTGCCTCATTTTGTCAAGAAAGGGCGCTGCTGTTACACAAAATGATAAATGGCGAATGTGGAGGTTAAAGGCTTTCAAGCCATTTTTCTGCCAGCTTCGGCCAAATGAGTCCGACGCCGCTGCGCATTCCGTAACCATGCCCTCCTCGTGGAAGGTAATGCAGCTCAATGGGAGCCTTGGCCCGACGCATTGCCTCGGCGATGGTCAGACAACTGGGACCGCTGTACTTTACGTCGTCTTCGGTGCCGAAGACAAAGAGCGGCGGCGTCTCGGCACTGACGGTGAGCTCGGGAGTCAGGCTGCCGTTGGGACCCTCGTCGAGGTAGGCGGGATAGATGAGAATGCCAAAGTCGGGACGGCATGACTTTTGGTCGATGTCATCCTGAGGCTCGTAGGTAGGCTGTGCCCATCGTGTAGCGGCCCGGCAGGAGAGCGAGGCTCCTGCTGAGAAGCCGATGATGCCCACTTGTGCAAAGCCTTGTGAGCGGGCGATGCGAATGGCGCGTTGGGCGTCCTGCAGGGCTCCGGGACGGTTCTTCGGCACGCGATAGGCAAGGACATAGGCTTTATAGCCCTGCCCTGCCAGCCACCGAGCAATCTCCTGTCCTTCTTTGTCGTAGGCAAGAATGCTATAGGCACCGCCCGGGCACACGATGACGGCTTTCCCGTTTTTCTTTTCTGCCGCAGGTTCAAAGACCTCCAGCGTAGGATTCGTTACTTTGTCGAAACGCAACACCTTGTCGTTCCCCATCTTTGTTACAGGAGCGGCTTTCGCCTCCTTGGCGCCGGGTACGGCGGTGGGCCAGAGTTCTATTGTCGGATTCACGTATTGGGCGTGAACCGCCGCTATCGCAAAAGATGCGATAGCAGTCATAAGAAGTTTCTTCATGATGGTCGTGCAGATGATGTCTGTCAGTTACTTGGCAAGTCCGAAAACGTCGCTGAGTTCTTTCATCTGGGCATCTGTCATGCCGTCGGGTTCGAAGCCCATGTTCTTGGCAGCGATGTAGATGAGGGCCGCTTTGTTCAGCACGTCGACCTGATCGAAAGCGCTCATGATGTCGGTGTCGACGGCAAAGACGCCGTGCTTCTCCCACATCACAACGTCGTAGTCGTCGTCGATGGCCTTGATGGTGGCGTCGGCAAGTTCCACGCTGGAGGGCAGCATATAGGGCACCATGCCGAGGCCGCGCGGGCAGAAGGCTTTCGTCTCGGGAATCATCGACCATAGCATTCGCGTGGCCACGTCCTTCTCCATGAACTTCTTGTTGTGCGTCAGCGCTACGAGTTCGATGGGGTGCGTGTGTAGGCTGGCACGGTAGGGCGAGCCTTTGGCCAGCAAGTAATCGTGCACAGCCAGGTGTGATGGCAGCTCTGAAGTAGGCTTCACGGGCTTGTCTGCAATGATGACATACGAGGCACAGTCGTCCAGGATGCGGATGATAGAGCCGTTGTCCATCGGCCAACGGGCCAGGTCGCGCATACGCATCTGCGTACCTTTGCAGTAGAAGTAGCAGCCCTTCAGGTGGGGCAGGGTAGTGCCGATCTGATATACTGGCGAGATAGCGGGCAGTGTGCGCAGTTCATCGTCCACCTGCTCCGTGATGTTCACGGTGATGTTACCGCCGTTACGCTCGGCCCATCCCTTCTGCCAGAGATAACCAGCCACTTCAGCCACGTCGTTAACGACTCTCGTTAATTCTTCTCTCTCGTTAAGAATACTTTTCATAATTGCTTGCTTTTTTATTTAGTAGATTATTTATGTATTGCCTTTGGTCAATTCTTCTTTTTCTGTTGGCATATAACTTCTGGCGCATAGTCTCTTGAGAAATCGGCAGGGCTGGCGTTCATGTGCGCTTGCAGGACCGTGCTTGCCGTCCTTGCTGAATTCGTATTCAATGAGCGGAATGTCGTCGTTGTCCTCTTCCAGCACTACCAGGAATCCAGAATAACTGATGCGACTGTCTGTGTGCGCCCGGGTGACAATGATTTGTGCCAAGCCGGCCTCGTCGGCATCGTCGTTGATGTGTCACTTGCTCATAGGCAGTGTTCGCGCGCGTTCCTATAAATATTTCACGGACGAGCGGAACTGCTGCCCGCTGCCCCACGTTTTCCCTTCGTCATAGTTTTAATGCTTCTGTTGATGCCTCGTTTGTCGCCTGACCCTTAGGCTACGGATTAAAAGTTAAGTTTATGTGGCTTTGATATGAATTGTTTGATGAGGAATCCACGCTCTTAAATTCAGGGCTCGATGTGTTTCCGTTATCGTGCGATGAGAAGAAATGTGGAAATCCAGTAAAAGAGTTTTGGTATTTAGTGATGAGTCTTTCGCGAATATACTCTTATCTTTCTTTTTTTGCGCTGCAAATGTAATCTTTTTGCCCGATAGAACCAAGGATTTTTTCAGGAAATAGCGTGCCTGTCCATAATTCCAAGGTCATGGAATGATTATTCGGTGGCCTTGGAATAATCATTCCATGACCACCGAATAATGACAAGAGTTAGGTCTGTCGGCCGCAGAACCTGATTGTGCGGTCTGCTTCCTACAGGTCTTCGCCGTAGCGCTCTTTCGTGATTTGAGCAAGGGACTTGCCGCGGGTATCGGGTGCTCCCCATACGCCGACGATGAGCGAGATGGCGAGGAGAGCTATCATGCACCATGCAGCCAGCGTGAAGCCTTCGCCGTTCTCACCATAGATGAACGTGAAGACGAGGCCCCAAGCGGCGGAGAGTCCGCGGACGAGGAAGAACATCAGGCCCTGGGCGCCGGCACGGAACTTGGCGGGGAAAAGCTCGCTACCCCAGAGGGCATAGAAAATCTGTACGCTCAGTCCGCCCTCGATTCCCCACAGGATGGCGAAAGCCCAGAGAGAGGCAGTGCTGCCGATGCCCGTCGTGACGACCATGGCCCACGGAGCGATGGCGAACAGCAGTCCGAGGATATAGACAAATTTGTGACTTGTGCGGTCGATGAAGAACGAGAGCACGGCCGTCGTGGCCACAGTGCAGAACCACAGCACGCAGCTCAGCCAGTTAGCCTGTTCATTGGTGACGCCGCCTGCCGTCTCGTAGATATGCGGCAGGAAGAAGCCCATCACCGAAGCCACGAGGTTCCACGTCAGGTAGATGACGGCCAGATAGGTGGCAGTGCGGATAGCAATTTTGTTGGTGAAAAGGGCTTTAATATTGTCGACAATGCTGGTAGAGGCTTCTGTGCTATTGTTGTCAGAAGACGTCGATGTGGCATCCTCCTTTGGAGCCTTGTTCTTCTTGAACTCAGCGCTTTCCTCCAGCTGCCGCTGCAGGTTCCAAGCGATGAAGGCAATCACGAAGAGAGAAAAGAAGACAACGCGCGAACTGAAGACATTGAGCGCATCGCCGCTGAGGTCACTGCCGCCAATGGCATGACCTATCGCCTCGACCCAGCTGAAGAGATAGCCGCCGGGGGCGAAGAGCATACCCAGGAACAGGATGACCATGGGTCCTATGCCCCACGACATCTGCGAGATGCAGATGTTGCGGCCGCGGTTGCCCACCTCCGAGCTCTCGGAGATATACGTCCACGAAGCTGGTACGCCGACACCCACGGAGATGCCGGTGATGAGGAAGCCGCAGAGCAGCATCGGGAAGTTGGTGGACAGCATGATGATGAGCACGCCCAGCATGTAGACCAGCAGGTTGTAGGTGAAGATGAACTTACGCCCGAACTTGTCGGCCAAGAAGCCGCCGATGATGGCGCCGATGGCGGCACCCAGTGCATTGGCGCTGATAGCATTCAGCCATCCCAGATGAATCTCGCTCAGCCCGAGGTAGTTCTGCCAGAGGGTGATGCCGCTGGCGCCTGCTACAATGGCCCCCGCATCGAGATAGTTGTTCAGCGATACGGCAATGGTGGACTTTAAAGACCCGCCCTTGGGCTTGGGCGATGGTGTGTTGGCATTGTTCATTGTGTTTATAGTTGAGGATGATTCCTTTTCAAGACACCCCCTCCTTTGCGGGAGGGGATGTGAGTGGTCTTTTTATCGCTTGCTGGTTACGTTCTTCTCGTACTCCTGAATGGCGGGAATGAAGTCTTCGCCGACGGGAACGTTGTTCTTGAGGTTGAAGTAGTCGAAGACGGCACCGAAGGGGAGCGACTTGGCTTCCTCAAGGAGTGCGAGGCGCTCGAAGTTCTGGCCGTTGTTCTCGTACTCGCGCAGCTTGGCGAGGGGTTCAAGGAGGGCTTGGAGTACGCACTTCTGTGTAGCACGTGTGCCGACGATATAGGCACCGATGCGGTTGATGCTGGCGTCGAAGTAGTCGAGGCCGATGTGTGCGCGATGGAGCCCGTCGGCACGCACGAGTTCCTTGAAGAGGTCGAGCGTCTGATCGTTCATGATGGTCACGTGGTCGCTGTCCCAACGTACGGGTCGGCTGACGTGCAGCATCAGCTCAGGCACGTACATGAGCAGGGTGGAGACGAAGTCAGAGACATTCTCTGTCTGCTCGTAGTGGCCCGTGTCGAGGGTGTACATCTGCTTGCGTGTGGCGCAGTAGGCAGTGTAAAAGTCGTGGCTGCCCACGGTGTAGCTTTCCAGACCAATGCCGAAGAGCTTGGCTTCGAAGCAAGCCTTCATGTCGGGCAGGTTCTCTTCCATAATCTTGTCGAGGCTGTCCACCAGGATCTCGCGGTACTTCTTGCGTTGTACGGTGAGGTCCTTAGAACCGTCGTGTACCCAGATGTTCATGATACAGGGGTCACCCTGTGCTTTACCCATGGCGTCGGCGATACGGCGGCAACGCTTGGTGTGCTCAATCCAGAATTCGCGGATGGCGGGGTCGGGGTTCGAGAGCGTCAGTTCGCCGCTCTTGGGATGGGAGAAACTTGTAGAGTTGAAGTCCAGCTTCATGTTGTTCTCCTTGGCCCAATCCATCCAGCTCTGGAAGTGCTTCACCTCCACCTGGTCGCGGTCCACGAACTGTCCGCCGAAGTCGCCGTAGATTTCATGCAGGTTCAGGCGGTGGTTGCCGGCCAGGAGTGTCTTCACGAACTCGATGTCCTTTCGCACCTCGTCAATGTTGCGGGCGCGTCCGGGGTAGTTGCCCGTCGTCTGTATGCCTCCGCTGAGGGCATCGTTGCGCTCGAAACCAACGACATCGTCGGTCTGCCAGCAGTGCAGTGAGATCTGTGTCTTCTCCAGTTCGGCGATAGCCTTGTCGGTGTCCACGCCGATGGCAGCGTAGCGCTCTTTCGCAATTTTGTAGGATTGCTGAATCAGTTCTTCTTTCATAGTTGCTAATGTTTGTATGAGATATAATGTTAATTACTCAGTTGATAAATCAGTTATAACGCCGCTTGAGGCAGGTAGGTCTTGAGTTCGATGCTTCGTCCGATGATGGCTCTCATTTCCGCCAGCGTCTTTACGCCTCCTGCGGCACGAACCTGCACGAGTGCATTGCCGAGTGCTGTTCCTTCTTGCGGCCCTGCAATGACCGGCAACTGAATGGCGTTGGCTGCGAACTGCATCAGGAACTGATTGCGCGAGCCTCCTCCGATGACGTGCAGGCGCTGGATGTCTACGTCGGTGAGTCGTCGCAGGATCTCAATAATCTCGCGGTAGCGGGCTGCAAGCGAACGGAAGATGATGCGGACATAGTCGGCGGGCGTCTGCGGCTGTTCCTGCTGTGTCTCGGAAAGGTACTCACGAATGGCAGCGGCCATCGAGGCCGGATGGGCAAAGCGCGGATCGTCGGGGTTGATGAGGCTTTGGCATTTGGATGTGAGGCACAGTGCATTCAGCTCGTTGACGTCTGCAGGTATCTCTTCAGCGCTCCATTCTTTTCGGCATTGTTCGAAGATCCATAGGCCCGTGATGTTCTTGAGGAAACGTATTGTGCCGTCGAGCCCTCCTTCGTTTGTGAAGTTCTCGGCGAAGCTCTCTGGCGTGATGATGGGCTGGGCGGACTCCACTCCGAGCAAGCTCCAAGTGCCGCAGCTCAGATAGGCGAAGTGCCCGTCTTCTGCAGGTACGGCGGCTACGGCAGAAGCCGTGTCGTGCGAACCGACGGTCACTACGGGGATGGCTCCGAGTCCTGTAGCCTCCTGCACTTGCCCGTTCAGTGTGCCCACCTGTTCTCCTGGCTGAACGAGCCGTCCGAAGTGCTCGCGTGAGAGTCCCAAGGCTTTCAGCAAGTCGGCATCGAGGTCGCCAGTTCTGGGATTCAGCATTTGAGAGGTCGAGGCGACGGTGTACTCGCACACGGCTTCTCCCGTAAGCATGTAGATGAGAGCGTCGGGGATGAAGAGAATCTTCTCTGCGTTCTGCAAGGCTACACTTCGTGAACGCCGCAGCGTGTCGAGTTGGAACAACGTGTTAAACGGCATAAACTGTATGCCTGTCCGCTGGTAGATGTCTTGCTGTGAGAGGCGGTCGGCATAGAAACGCTCCATGGCTCCGTCGGTATGCGGGTCGCGATAGCAGTACGGCATCCCGAGCAGCTGTCCGTCGCGTCCGAAGAAAGCGACATCGCACCCCCAGGTGTCGATGCCGATGCTGGTGAGCTGGATGCCCTCGGCTTTCACCTTCTTCAGGGCGCGCAGTACCTCATTGTATAGGTGTGGCAAGTCCCAGAAGATATGCCCTCCCTGCGGAAGTTGCGGGTTCTCGAATCGTGTAAATTCACGCATTTGAATGCTTTTGCCGTCGAAGGTCGCTAAAACGGTGCGTCCGCTGGTGGCTCCCAGGTCGACGGCAAGGTAGTTTGTAGTGGTGCACATAGCGGTTGTTTTTCGATTTATTGGCTACAAAGGTAATTGTCGTTTGGAGTTGTGTGGCTATGTTTTTTGACCTTTCTTCTACAGAATTTGACAGAAATTCTTTTTTGTTTCAAAAACTTCTCTTACCTTCGCCGCCACAAACCGATGTAAAAAGCATAAAAATGACTTTTGTCGAGTCGCTGTTCCTAATGTTTTTGTCCGCGAAAACAGGCGTGAGCATCGGCTGTTAAGGAAAGGATTCGAACGATGCCTCCTATTCAGTATATCACAGAAAACGCTCGCGACCTTCAGTGGGGACTTTCAGTGTGTTCTGTAGGATCCCAGCGTGTAGGCCCGGGTGAGCCCTATCCGCCCCGTTATCACGCTCAGAACTACCTCTTCAGCCCCCAGACCGGTAGGGTGTTGCAGGAGTATCAGTTGCTCTATATCGTCAGTGGGAGCGGGCGTCTTCGCACGGCCCGTGGCGGTGAGCACGTGATAGAGGCTGGTACCATGTTCCTTATCTTCCCCGGCGAATGGCACACCTATCAGCCCGATCCCGAGGTAGGCTGGGAGGAGTACTGGATAGGCTTTAAGGGCCCCAATATCGACCACCGTGTGGCTGCGGGCTTTCTCTCGCCGGAACATCCCGTGTATCGTGTCGGTCATTTGAGTTCCGCTGTCACCCTCTACCGCGATGCCATTCACGCTGCTACGCGCCAGGAGGCGTTCTTCCAGCAGCTGCTCTGTGGCATCGTCAATCATCTGCTGGGTCTGATGTTCATGACCAGCATCAACCGCGACTATGGTCAGGAGAGCGACGTGCCGGAGTTGGTGAACCACGCCCGCGAATACATGCAGCGGCACATCGAGAACGACCTCACGATGCCGGCCGTCGCTGCAGCCCTGAATGTCTCGTACACTTCTTTCCGACGTCTGTTTAAGCACTATACGGGTCTGGCTCCGTCACAGTATTTCATCAATCTGCGTCTGCACCGTGCCAAGCAGCTCCTGCGCTCCACAGCCATCAGCATCAAGGAGATCTCCTATCGGCTGCATTTCGAGAACCCGGAATATTTTGCCACCCTCTTTAAGAAGCGTACCGGGATGACCCCCACAGATTTCCGCCACCCGGAGACGCTCAGAGAATAAGTATTTACCTATTATATAATAATGTTCATGGAGCCACAGATGAGAAAGACCCACTCCCCGAACGGTCGGACTCTCCCCCCGCCCTCCCTGAAGGGAGGGAGCGGTTACCTGACAAGAGCAGGGTTACCACGTCCTCGGTTTTTACGAGTGACCGCCCCCTCCCTTAGGGAGGGCGGGGGGGGGAAAGTCCGGCCGTTCATGGGAGGGGCTGGGCCTCTGAACCTTAAAAAAAGAGTCAAATGAAAAATATGGATTGGACGGTGCTCAGTTCCGAGTACCTTTTCCGCCGTCCGTGGCTGACGGCACGCCGCGATGTCTGTCAGCTGCCGGATGGCCGCATCAACGATGAGTACTACGTACTGGAATACCCCACGTGGATCAATGTCGTTGCCGTCACACGTGAAGGCGAGATGGTGCTCGTGCGCCAGTATCGCCATGGCCTCGGACGCACATGCTTCGAGATTGTGGCAGGCTGCGTAGAGGAGGGCGAGGATCCCATGGATGCCGCCAGACGCGAGTTGCTTGAAGAGACAGGCTACAGCGGCGGGGAGTGGCAGGAGATGCTGGTATTCTCGTGCAATGCCAGCGCCATGAACAACCTCAGCCACAGCTTCCTGGCGCTGGGCGTCGAGAAGACAGATGTCCAGCATCTCGACGCCAACGAGGACATCGAAGTCTATACATTCCCCCAAGAACGCGTCAAGGAGATGCTCCTGCGCGGCGACTTCATGCAGGCATCGATGGTTGCACCTTTGTATAAGTTCTTCTCAAACCTGTAGGCGATGGTACATTTAGAAAGTGATTATAACAATGGCGCGCACGACGCTGTGTTGCGCCATCTGATCGACACGAACGCAGAACGCACCCAGAGCTATGGCGACGATCGCTTCAGTCAGCAGGCGCGGCAGCTGATTCGCGACGCCTGTCAGGCGCCCCGGGCCGAGGTCTATTTCCTCGCAGGCGGCACGCAGACCAATGCCACCATGATAGACTGCACGCTGCAGCCCTATGAAGGCGTCTTGTGCGCAGAAACCGCCCACATCAATGTCCACGAAGCCGGTGCCGTGGAGTTCACGGGGCACAAGGTGATACCCCTGCCGCATCGCGAGGGTAAGCTGGCGGCAGACGATGTGCGCCGATGGCTCGAGGCCTACTGTGCCGACGATACCGCCGAGCACATGGTTCGCCCGGGCATGGTCTATCTCACCTTTCCCACCGAGTTGGGTACGCTCTACAGCGCCGACGAGCTGACGGCGCTGCACTCCGTGTGCCGGCAGTACGGCCTCCTGCTCTACGTCGACGGAGCGCGGCTGGCCTACGGCCTGGCCGCCAGCGCAGATGTCACGCTGCCCTTTCTGGCTCAGACGGCCGACCTTTTCTATATCGGCGGCACAAAATGCGGCGCACTCTGCGGCGAAGCCGTGGTCTTCCCGCAGGGCCATGTCCCCAGCCACATGCTCAGCCGCATCAAGCGCCACGGCTCGTTGCTGGCCAAGAGCCGCGTGGTGGGAGTGCAGTTTGAAGCCCTGTTCCTGGGCGGCCTGTATTTCACGATAGGGCGCGAAGCCGTCCGCCAGGCCATGCAGCTGCGTCGGCTCTTCGTGGATGAGCTTGGATATCAGCCCTACATCGATTCGCCCACCAACCAGCAGTTCTACGTCATCCCCAATGCCGACTTAGACCGCCTGCGCCGGCACGTCGGCTTCGAGGTGTGGTGCCCCGTGGATGCGGCGCACACCGCCTGCCGTTTCGTCACCAGCTGGGCCACCACCGACGACGAGCTCCGTCGCCTGCAGGCCCTGAAGCACCCCTCGTGAGCGGCGTGTCCCTCCGTCTGCCGCCCCTTGGGGGTGGCAAAGTCCATGGTCTCCCCCCTCCGTCGTCAGCCCAGCTCCAGGGCCTTCAGCCTTTCCGCGGCATCGTCTTCCCCGCTGTTGAAACGTTCGGAAGGCTTCCTGTACCGCAGGGTCAGCAGAGGCGCACAGCATCGCTTCTCTGTGCGCATAAGGGGCTCAGTCAGTGCGTTAATTTGTGAATACGATAACGAGCTGATATGTTAATGATTTCTGTCCGCTAAATATTTCCCTTTCGCAAATGTTTGGCGGACAGTCATTGTTCATCTGTCAGCCCGGGGTTCACACCCTCCACACTCTTCTCATTTGCCCTCCACGCCCCTCTCATTTGCCCTCCACCCCCAACAGATTTACTCACCATGCCCAACACTTTAGTTTGTTCCATCGTGATGGAACCATCGTTCCATGGTGATGGAACCATCGTTCCATCGTGATGGAACAAACTCCCCTCCCTGCGGCCCCGACCTTCTACGCCTATGGTGAAGGGGCACTCCAGCCCGGAAAACTGAGCTTGTTCCCCAAAGGTGTCGCTTGTTCACGGAGACACATATTTCACTTTTAGCCCCAATAGTGCGGCGTTAGCTTCTGCATAAGCAACGTGACACCTTGGCCAAAATGGAAGTAATAATAAAGGTATTATCGATGCCGACAGAGGATTTTGCTCTGTCACTTTCTGGCCATTAAGAGGCCTCTGACTTGTCCGGTAGTTGCTTTAGCGTATAGTGCACACCGATGCTAACGGCGCAGCGGCTGCTCTGCGTACAGAGACGCTTCTTCGGGTGAAAGCGAACCTGAGAAACAGCGAGATGTCATCCACCGCGAAGCGGCCTTAATTCAGCACCGAGCGGCCCACAGACTTCCTGATTTCAGTCATATACACGAAGCAGGAAAGCAGGAAGTAGATGGCTGCGAGCACCCATAAAGCCATGATTTCCTGGCGGCAATCGCCCAGCGAAGCTCCCATACCCTGGATGCGGACGTAGGCGTTCAGCCCCCACGTGCTGGGAAAAATGCTGCCCACGGCTTTCCACAAGGGAGGGACGGCTGCGCCCGGCCAACTGACACCGGAGAGGAACAGCAGCGGCACCGACATAAAGACGAACAACAGGATGCAGTCCTCGCGGCGATAGATGAAGCTGGAATAGAAGATGGCCATATAGGTGCAAGCCAAGAGATAGGGAACGAAGAATCCGAGGAGGTCCGTGAAATGACCTAACTGCGGCAGTCCAAACCATCGCGTCACGCAGATGGCCATGTAGAATGCCATGAGCAGAAAGAGCAGGAAGTGGACAAGGCCCTTGCCGAGGACGATGGCCAGCGTGTTCTTATAGTGCTTGGAGGGAGGGATGACGAGCCCACGGAAGTGCTCGCGAGAGCGTCCCATCGACATGCCGACACCCAGGCACAGGGCTTGCTGCAGGATGAGCATCAGCACTGGCGGAATGAGGAAAGCGGCAAACCCTCCGGCAGAATTGTAGAGTTTCACTTCTTCAAAGCGTATGGGCCATCGGGCTAATTGCTCTTCGCGGCGTGTCGTGTTGGTCTGATGCTCCAGGACTTTGATGTTGCGGTTCAGCTCTTGGGCTACGTTGATGACGGCCAGGTACTCTACCTTATAATATAGCATCGAGGTGAGGTCGCTGTAGAGTCCGACGACGGCCTGTTGCCCTCGCCAGAGACGGAGGTCAAACTCGGCCGGAATCTGAAGGATGCCAAAGACCTCACGCCTGCGCATGAGTTCTTTTGCTGCTTCCATATTCGTGCAGTGGGCAGCCACCCGGACTTCGGACGTGGCGTCTACGCGGCGGATAAGGTCGCGGCTGCGCGCAGTCATGTTCTCGTCGACGACACAGATTGGCAGTTCGCGCTGCGTCTCGGTGTTATAGATCATGGCATAGAGCAGCGGGTAGGCCAGCGGCAACAGGATGATGAAGATGAGAATACCCTCATCTTTCACAATCTCGCAGAGCTCATCCCACCCAACGTGAAGTATAGGAAACTTTGGCTTGATCATGCTTTGTAGTCTTTGTTAAGGAATGCGTCCGTCAGTCGGAAGGAAAAGAGCCACGGCAGTAGGGCAATTCCCACAAGGGCGGCAACGTTCGTCCAGGCATAGCTGATGCTGTAGCCGTTCAGCGCTTGATTGACGTAGATAAGGAAGTAATGGTGCAGCGGGAAGATGTTGCTCAGCCACTGGAAAGGCCGGTCCATCGCCGAGACGGGGAACGAGAAGCCGGCCAGAGAGAATTGCATCACGCCGAGCAGCGAGCAGGCCGACATGGCCATTCGCATCATTCCCGGAAACGCTTCGAAGAGAAGCAGGCCCAGGCCCTGTGAGGCAAGTACGGCCAGTACGCCCCAGAGCATCATGCGTGAGATGCCGCACTGACAGGGAAACTGCAGGTAGCTATAGAACACCAGGTCGATAAGCCAGAAGATTAAGGTGTAAAGCATCGTCTGTGGCAGCAACTTGCCAACGACGGCCACCCATGTCTGCCGTCCGGCCATGTTATAAAGTTTCCTCTGTCGTCCGCGTTTCCATTCGTTGCCGAGGGAGTAGGACGTGGTAAGCATAATGACTAACATTACGAGTCCGGGCACGATGAGGTTGGAGAGTACCACAGAATAGTTCAGGTGGGGATTGCCCA
Source organism: uncultured Prevotellaceae bacterium (assembly GCA_947166655.1). Lineage (GTDB taxonomy): Bacteria > Bacteroidota > Bacteroidia > Bacteroidales > Bacteroidaceae > Physcousia. Next base: position 4,294 of record CAMVFC010000073.1, on the reverse strand, counting down.
GCGGGTGGCTCTCGATGACGATGGGCTGTATGGTGCCCATGATCTGGTCGTCTCTGTAGCCGCGGGCGCGCATCGTCTCGCGTGTCATGGCCAGTCCCGCCATCTCGCTCATCTTCCTCATGTCTTTCATTAAGAGGGAAGCGGCAATGTAGTAGCTGTCGTTGGTGTAGAACGAAATGACAGGCTGACGTTGGGTCAGCGCCGCTTCAGTGGTGCCTTTGGGGATTCGGAAGATGCCGTAGATCTCACCGCGTTGCATCGCTTTTCGGGCCTCGGTGAAGCTCTTGGTCTGCAGCACAAAGTGTGTCTCCTCCATCGCTCCGAGGATGCGAGTCAGTTGACGGGTAACGTGCGTGTCGTCCTCATCGACCAATGCCGCGGGCAACTTTGTGGGAAGTCCCGACTGCATCAAACTCGTAAACATCCACAAGAATCCCAACGGAGCCACAAACATAATCATCAGGAAGATCGGGCGTCTGGAAAAGGCACGCAATTCCCTTCGGAAGATCTTCCAGATGGCAGTTCCGCTTCTTCTTATCCTTTGTTGCAAGGAGAGTGAGGACTTCTTGGGATTGGACGAATCGTTGGACATCTTTTATTTTATTATTACGGTCATTCCAGCCAGAATGTCTTTTTTGTCAGCACCTTCGATGGGGTAGGCTGTTACTTCAAAGGTCTTGAGATCATACTGGTCCAGTGCCTTTGTGGCTTTCCACGTTGCGTAGCTCCCCATGACGTTGATGCTCGTGATGCGTGCTTTCATCTCGCGGTCCAGTGCGGGCAGATAGACGTTCAGCTCCGTGTCTCTTGTCATGCCGGGCAGATAGTCTTCGCGCACATTGAAGATAAAACGGATGTCATTGTCCTTTGCGATGTTCATGATGGGAGCACCCTGTCCCACCAATTCTCCTACTTCGGGAAAGATCTCCGTGACGGTGCCGTCGGCTGTAGCCAGAAGCACTGTCTCCTTCATATATCCTTCGACTTCGGTGACAGCCCCTTGTGCGCGAGCCACTTGTGCTGCCGCTGCCGCTTTGTCCTCTCGGCGTGCTCCCTCGCGTGCCATCTCATACTGGCTGCGAGCCGCTTTCTCGGTGGCCTGCATGGCTTTCAGCTGCGCTTCGGCCTCGTCGCGCTTCTGGGCGGCAATGACTCCTTCGTCATAGAGTCTTGAAACGCGCGTATAGGTGCGTTCGGCGACTTCCAACCCTGCCTGTGCCTTCTGCCAGAGCTCGAAAGCGCCTTGAATTTCCTGCTGGCGCGCTCCGTTCTGTGCTTTCTGCTCGATGGCTTTGGCGGCAGCTTCGGCTGCCGAAGCCTGCATCATTTTAGCTTCTACTTCAGGCGAATCCATAATCACAAGAGTGTCGCCGGCTTTCACCTTGTCGCCCGACTTCACGCGCAGCTCCTTCACGCGGCTGGGCACTTTGCTTGATATGCGATAGTCGCTGGTTTCGGCCTGGCCTTGCAGCACCTCCTTGGGCTTAGGCAGGAAGATACCCACGAGAATCACCAATGCCATCACTCCCACCAGTACAAGGGCGATGATAAGCAAGTTGTTCAGTTTACTTTTTTTTGCCATATTATTTTGCTTTTATCTATTCCGTTGATTTTTTTATCTCAGAGTCCCCAGTGCGCGCATCATGTAGAGGTCTGCCAGGCGGACATCAATCTCAGCTTCTACCAGTGTGGAGTGGGCCGACAGCCATGCCGTCTGCGCCTGGAGTACGCTGCTCACAGGAATCACGCCTTCCTGCATTCCGAGGTTGGCGATGCGCAGGTTCTCGTCGGCCTGTTCCTGCGAGCGCAGGGCGGTGGTCAGACGCCGGCTGGCCTCCTGCAGTTTCTGCCGGCATTGGCTCACCTGCAGTGAAATCTTCTCCCGCACCTCGTCCAGGCGTGTCTCTGCCATGGCCGCTTCGGCCTTTGCCTGCCGAACCTTGTAGATGCGGTCTCCCCACGTGAGGATAGGGACTTTCAGCACGACGCCCACGTTCCACATCCCGTTGAGCTTCTTCTCAAAGCCGTTGAAGACACTGGGGTTGGACACCAGGTAGCCGGCCGTGAGCGCGATGTTGGGCAGGTATTCAGCGCGGGCCAGCGTCACTTCTGCGCGTTTCACCTGAGCCGCAATGTCCAGGGCCCGTACCTCTGCGCGATGTGCCAGGGCTGTCTCTACGGCGTAAGGCTGGTCGGCATTGGGCTGAAGCGACACCGAGAGGGAAGCAGCTGCGGCGGTCGTCGTGGTCTGGTTCTCGTCTTCGAGGGTAAAGTTGCCGTCCAAAGGTAAGCCGCAGATTTGTGCGAGCGCCATGCGGGAGAGTGCCAGACCGTTCTCCACCTGAATGATGGCGACTTCGGCCTCGTTCACTTTCACTTTCACGCTCAGGCCGTCGGCTTTGGTGGCCATTCCTTCGTTGATGATCTTTTCGACGTCGGAGTCCAGCTTCTTCACGGTCTCGAGAAAACTCTCTGCGAGCTTCTTCTTGCTCTGCAGGGCTACGATGCGCCAATACGCCTCGTCGACGCTGACCAGGAGGTCCTGTTCCTGTATGGTGTGCTGCTCTCCGGCGGCTTCTTCTGCCAGACGTGTGATGCGGTCGTAGGCACGAATCTTCCCGCCCATATAAATAGGTTGCGTCAGCATGATGGCAGCGCCTGCCATGTTGCGCGTATCAGTGCGAAAGGCGTCGATGATGTTCTGTCCGGCTCCGTTGACCATCTGAGCCATGCTGGAGAGCATTCCGTTGAAGGCCGTCGAAGCCTGTGACAGGAAGGGGGCAGCCATCTGCTGCAGCAGGGCGGGGTTGGCCAGCATCTGCGCCAACTGAGGATTCTGGGTGAGCATCGCCTGCATCTGCGGGTCCTGCATCAATGCCGCAAATTCCGGAGACGTCGGCAGGTTGGCCAGCTGCTGTTGAAAGGTGGCAGCGCCCTGCTGAACGCCTTGCCCGATGGCCCCTGCCATCTGAGTTCCTATATTGGAGAGAGTCGACTTCTGGTCTTTGCTGAGCAGAGAGACTTCCTTTGACGTCCATTGATATGTGCCCACAGCCGAGATCTTGGGCAGATAGTTGGTCAGCACGCTTTTGTGCTGCCAGTGAGCGGCCTCCTGCTTGAGGGCGCTCATCTTTAGTTCCTTGTTGTTCCGTAAGGCCAGTGTGCGGCAACTGTCCAGCGAAAGCGTCTGCCCGGCACCTTGCTCTGCACCTTGCGCTAATGGGCTCATTACAAGTAGACAAGCCCATAAGATACTTTTTTTCATATATCTTCTTGAAGATAGTTTTTGGAAAATCGGCTGCAAAGTTCGATAGTTTTTTCGACTTGACCAAGCAAAAAACTTTTTCTTTTTGTCTGATAGTTCTCTTTTATTGTCAAAAGTGTTCAATTTGTATCTTTTGCGGTGTTTTTTTTTGCTCTTTGCGCTTTTTGTTGTACTTTTGCACACCAAAAGGATTTATATTATGAATGTTTACGAACAGTTACAGTTGAGCGAACAGGAAATCGTTCGCCGTCAGAATATGCAGGCCCTGCGAGAAATGGGTATCGAGCCTTATCCGGCAGCCGCATTCCCTACCGATGCCTTCTCCGTTGACATCATCAAAGACTTTGTCGACCTGCCTGTCATCGGGAAAGATGAAGAGGGCAACGACGTGCGTGAGGCAGCTACCCCTGAGAACAGCCCTGTCGTGTGCATTGCCGGACGTATCATGAGCAAGCGCATCATGGGCAAGGCCGGCTTTGCTGAATTGCAGGATTCCAAAGGGCGCATTCAGGTTTATGTGCAGCGCGATGCCATCTGTCCAGAGGAGAACAAAGACCTTTATAATATTGTATTCAAGAAGCTGCTTGATCTGGGCGACTTCATAGGTGTGAAGGGCTATGTCTTCCGCACGAAGACGGGCGAGATCAGCGTCCACGTGATGGAAATGACGCTGCTGAGCAAGAGCCTGAAGCCGCTGCCCATCGTGAAAACCGATGCTGAAGGCAACGTCTATGACAGCTTTGACGACCCCGAACTGCGCTATCGTCAGCGCTACGTGGACCTCGTTGTCAATGCTGGCGTGAAGGAAACCTTCGAGAAACGCGCCGTCATTGTCAGGACGATGCGCCGCATTCTCGACGAAGCAGGCTACACGGAGGTCGAGACTCCTATCCTGCAGAGCATCGCCGGCGGAGCATCGGCCCGTCCGTTCATCACACACTTCAACGCTCTGAATCAGGATATGTACATGCGCATCGCTACGGAACTCTACCTGAAGCGCCTCATCGTGGGCGGCTTCGAGGGCGTCTA
>CAMVFC010000072.1 GCA_947166655.1 uncultured Prevotellaceae bacterium | reverse complement strand
ATTCGTCACTCGTCATTCGTCATTCGTCACTCGTCATTCGTCATTAAATAGTAACTGTCATTCTTCATTTCGAGCGAAGTAGAGATTCAACGTCTTATGGAGCATCCTCGAACCTATATAGCCATCGACCTCAAATCGTTCTACGCCTCAGTGGAGTGCGTGGACCGAGGGCTCGATCCGCTTACGACAAATCTTGTCGTGGCCGATGCCAGCCGTACCGAGAAGACCATCTGTCTGGCCGTGTCGCCCACGCTCAAACAGTATGGCATCGGCGGCCGTGCCCGGTTGTTCGAGGTCGTGCAGCGTTTGCGCGAGGTGAACAACGAGCGTCGGCGCCGTGTGCCGGCTCTGCGCTTCACGGGCAAGTCGGCCTTCGACGCCGAACTGCAGGCCCATCCCGACTGGGAGGTCGACTACATTGCCGCCCCGCCCCGCATGGCGCACTACATTGATGTCAGCAGCAGAATCTATGGCATCTATCTGAAATACATCTCGTCAGAGGACATCCACGTCTATAGCATCGATGAAGTCTTCATGGACGTCACGGCCTATCTGGCCGCCTATCGACTGACGGCTCACGAGCTGGCCATGAAGATGATCCGCGACGTACTCCGGCAGACGGGCATTACGGCCACGGCAGGCATCGGCACGAATCTCTATCTCTGCAAGGTGGCTATGGACATCGTGGCGAAGAAGATGCCGGCCGATAAGGACGGCGTGCGCATCGCCGAGCTCGACGAGATGAGCTACCGCCGCCAGCTGTGGGACTACCGTCCCCTGACGAAGTTCTGGCGTGTGGGCCATGGCATCGCCCAGCGTCTGGCGCTCCATGGCATCGACACCATGGGCAAGATAGCCCGTTGCAGCATCGACAATGAAGAACTGCTCTATCGCCTCTTCGGCGTGAATGCCGAACTGCTCATCGACCACGCGTGGGGCTGGGAACCCTGCACGATGGACCTGGTGAAGGCCTACCGCCCCGAGAGCAACTCGTTGAGCAGCGGACAGGTGTTGCAGTTGCCTTACCGCTGGGCGGAAGCACGCATCGTGGCTCAGGAGATGGCCGACCAGATGGCCCTCGACCTGGTAGGCCGGCGCATGGTGACCGACCAGCTTGTGCTGACGGTGGGCTATGATGTAGAGAACCTCTCGCGCCCCGAACAGCGCGACAGGTTTCGGGGCGAGACGCACACTGATTATTACGGCCGCCAGGTGCCCAAACACGCACACGGCACGGCGCGCCTCCCGCATGCCACCGCTTCTGCGCGGCTGATCGTCGCCGCTGTGAAGGAACTCTTCGACCGCATCGTGGACAAAGACCTGCTGGTGCGGAGGCTGAACCTCACCGTGAACCACGTCGTCGACCGCGCTGCGCTGCGTCGGCGCAGCACCTCGCAGCAGCTGGACCTCTTTACCGACTACGAAGCACTCGAACAGCGCTACCGGCAGGAAGAGGCCTTGCTGGAGAAAGAACAGCGGATTCAGGAAGCACGCCTGTCCATCAAACACCGCTTTGGCAAAAACGCCATTCTGAAAGGGCTCAACTTCGAAGAGGGAGCCACCGCCAAGCAGCGCAACCAACAGATTGGAGGGCACAAAGCATAAACAACTTCTCTATGGAATCATACGACGATATCATCAACCTGCCGCACCACGTGTCCCAGCGACATCCCCAGATGCCGATGATCAACCGCGCTGCGCAGTTCTCGCCTTTCGCCGCCTTGACGGGCTACAATGCCGCCATCAGCGATGTGGCAGATCAGGTGAACTCAAAGAGCTAAGTGCTTCGTACACAAGGTCGAAGGTGCTTTCTGTTGTCCTGCGGATGAAAGTGCCTTGAGACCTCCCTCTTTTTTTTCAGTGACTTTTGGGCAAAAGTGCCTTGAGTTATTGCAAAATCTCTTAAGAGTTTTGGGCAAAAGTGCCTTAAGTTTTTGCCAAAACTCTTAAGGGTTTTCGACAACAGTGTCAAGGGTTCGGTGATAGTGTCTTGAGATTGGCGCAGAGGTCAAGGCGCAAATGCTTAGATATCAAGGCCAACGGCGACAAAAGACAAAGGAAAAGGAGCGGTGACACTTTCCGACGAAGGGTCACTCCGCTTAACGCGTTGTCATGCAATCGTATGTAGAGGAAGGTGGCACTCTCCCCCAGAAATCGAAAAAAGCAGTGAGTGTAGTCTATAGTGCGGGCGTTATCACTGCGTCACTGCAGCGAAGACAGCCTGTATGATAGGGGAATAACGATTAAGAATTAAGAGTTAATAATTAACAATTAATAATTAACGCGTTAGCAGCAGTATATCTTATTCTTCATTCTTCATTCTTCACTTTTCACTCTTATTCATTCGGCATCAGTTTCATTGCTTTCAGAAACGCTTTTTGCGCTTCTGTAGGACGGTCTATGCGCACGATCTTGTAGCCGTCGATACGCAGGCCGGCATCTCGCAGCCAGTGGTCGTAGTCGATGTCGTCGGTGGTGTCGACGGCGTGGCGTACTTCGGTGAGAGGGCTGCCAGCCACTTCAGCGCAGAGCGTCCAGAACTCCTCTTCGGTGAAACCGCGCTTGAGTTCCAGGTAGTAGCGCTGGTAGAGCAGGCGCATCACGTCGTCGAGCGAGCGTTGTTGATGCGTGCGGCGTCGGATGTCGATGTCGAGTAGCAGACCGATTATCGGGCCCTTGAAATAGTAGTTGATGCGGACATCACGGCTGTTGGCATCATGATTCATGAAGTCCAGCCAGATGTCGTAGCTTGACTGGCGAAGGCTCTGGTGCCGCTGCCCTTCGTAAGGAGCATACAGACTGTAATAGGTGGTGAGCAGTTCGAGCGCCTCATCCGGCGTGGTGAGGCCGGCATAGCGCAGCAGACGGAACTCGTAGTAGCAGGTAATTCCCTCGCTCACCCACAGCATCGGCGTGATGGCCTCTCGGTTATAGTCGATGGGCCACAGCTCGGCAGGCCGGATGCACTTCACATTGTATAGGTGGAAATATTCGTGTGCTACGAATGCCAGGAATTTCACCTCGCTGCGTCGCGAATCGAAGCGATAGGTGCCGTCGGTGTAGCACGCCTGCGAATTGAGGTGTTCCAGTCCGCCACCGCCCAGTCCCATGTGGATGAGGCTGTAGAAGGTGTAGGGCACGTGTCCCATCATCTTTGTGGCCTCGGACACGATCTTGCAGAATTTGCCCTTCAGGTCGAGTTCGTCGACCCCGTCGGGCGTCTCCAGTGCAAATTCATACCATCGGCCGTCGTGTATGAATTTGTCCAGGCGGAAGTTGCCGAGGAGCAATGGCGAATCGTAAAGCGTATCGAAGTCCTTGACATCGAAGACGGCCGTCAGCGAGTCGCTGCCATCGTGGCGTGCAGCACGGTCGTTGCAGTTCCATCCGCCTTGCTTCAGTCCCGAAGCGATCTTTGTCCATCCTTTGGGCAGATGGAACGTAACGGTGGAAGGATGGTCGAGCTCGCCATCGACGTGCATGAACACGCCGCAGGGAGCCACGAAGGCCACATTCTTCTCCACACGGCTTGACGCCACGTCGCGTTCGTTGGCAAAAATGCGATAGCTGACCCGCACGTGTCCGTCCTGTGGCAGGGGCACACGCCATCGGTTCTTGCCCTCCTTCTGCCAGAAGAGCCGTTGTCCATCGGACGTCAGGGCAGCAAAGTCGCATAGATGCTTCGGGAAATCGAGGATTTCGTAGTAGCCAGGCGCCCACACCGGCATATTGAGCACGATGGCGGATGCAGGGGTGGGAGACGTTTCGTTATAGTCGAGCGTGACGAGCAGGTAGTGCCCCAGGGTGTCGAAGTCCACGTGATAGTCCATCGAATACTGGCGTTGTGCCCAGGTCGTGAGGGAGACGAGGCTGAGTGCGAGGCTGAGCAGGAGATGCTGCCAGTGCGAGGTGGGGCGGAGAGTCTGTTTCATGAGATGTGCAATCAAAGTCGTATGGCAAGATGACGAAAGCTCCGGCACTTAAAACCTATAGCCCACGAGCAGGCGTGAGCGCCATTTGGTGTTCTCGAAGGACAAGTGATCGCGGTCACCTATATTGGTGTAGTTGAACACGGTGGTGAGGCCGGCGAACATCTTGCCAAACTGTCGGACAATAGCAGCGCGAGAGGCGATGATGACCTCCGGGAAGTGATAGTGGAGAGGGATACGTTCGTCGTTGACTTTCAGCGAAGTGTTGCTGAACACGGTAAGCGTGGGCAGGACCGAGATGTGAAGGAGCCAATGGCGGCTGGGCACCCAGTTGTAGCCATAGCCTGCTCCTAAACCGATGTTCGTCACCTTCAGCACAGACGAGTACTCGCCGTAGGTGTTGGTCTTTTGCCCTTGCCCCGAGATGCCTACGAGAAAGCTGCCCGCCGACCGCCGCTGGATGTAACTCTGCGAGAAGGCGGCAGGATAGGAGAAGCGGCGATAGTTGAAGGCGTAGTAGGCGTTCACGTTCAGCGACTTGATCGAAAGGACATCGGGTGGAAGGTCGATGCGCGGGGAGCCCTCTTCGTCATACCAGCCGGAGAAGTTGTGGGCGTCCTGATAAATGAAGTCGAAGCCCCAACGGTTGCCGTAGGAGGTGAGGTTCAGCTCATAGTCTTTGTATTTGCCCATCAACTTGGCGGGGTTCAGGGCCAGACTCAACGCGATGCCCTGATAGTTCACACCCACACTGAGCGTCGACTTGAAGTCGGCTTCCATCTCCGACCGAAAGGATGAGCCATCCTGCCTTCCCTCCATCGTCAGTTCGGCGCCGGAGACGTTGTAGCGTCCCGTAACCGTCCACTTCGTCGCGGGGCGGATGATGTACATCGTGTCAATGTTGTTGCGGCGATATCGCGTGGCCATCAGGCTGTCGCCTTTCTGCAGTTTCTTCCACAGGCTCTGGCTTCGGCTCTGGGAGGGGTGTACTAATAGGATGGCCACCAATAGCAGTAGCCTGGTGATTGGTTTCATGCGTATTTTCGTCATTCTTAAGGGGTCAAGCGACCAGGGTCGAGCGCGTCATTCGTCATTCTTGAGGGGTCAAGCGACCAGGGTCGAGCGTGTCATTCGTCATTCTTCATTCGTCATTCTTCATCGGCTGACCTTTCTGCCCTCTTCGATGTATATGCCGTGCCGCTTGGCACGGGTGACGCGCCGTCCGCTAAGGTCGTAGCTGGCTGCATGAGCGGCAGCCGCGGGAGTGTCGCTGATGGCCGTGGCATCGGACTTGATGGCGAGGATGCCTTCGGATGCCAGGCGCGTTGTGTCCCACTGCAGTCCTTCGGCGGGCTGTTCGGGAACGAGGGTGATGTCGCCCGAGACGCTGAGCGTGCCGTCGCCGGTGAAGAGGGTGAGCTCGTCGCCGGCCTGCAACGGTTCTGTGCCGAGGGTGGTCACGGCGATGGTGGGCGTGTTCAGCGTGATGCGTCCGGCTACTTTGAAGGCGTCGCAAGTGGTGCGGTTGCCCGAACGGCGTGCCTTGACGGCCAGCGTGGCGCCGCGTGCCAGCGTGAGCGTGCCGCCTACGGTGAGTGTGCCGATGGCGGTGGCGCTGCGGCCTGCGGCGAGCGTGCCGCCCGTTTGCACGGCGACGTTTTGCAACTGTCCCGTACCTGCCAGCGTACCGCCGCTGCGGACGGTGGTGACGCCCGTGGTGGTGCCCGAGGTGTTGTTGGCGTAGACGGTGCCGGCGTAGATGCTGAGGGCTCCTGTGCTGCTGCCAGTGAGGGTGAGTGCTCCGTCGCCATATTTGTTCAGCGTACCGGTGAAGCGGCCTGCGAAGCTATCGTTCTTGCCCAGATAGCCAACGTTCCAGGTGCCGGTGGAGAGCTGTGCGTCCGTCGCAGTGCTGACGAGCGAACCAATCTTCGAGGTCAGATTCTGCTCGTCGCCGCTTTGCGATTTGGCATGTACGGCGTAGACACCGGCACCCAGTTTGAAGGTAGCCTGGCTGAGGTCGGTGGCTGCGGTGATTCGGAACTGGCCGCTGGTGACGTTGAGCGTGCCTTCAAACTTCGAGGTGTTCATGGCGAAGTCGCCGCGCACGTAGGGGAAACTGATGTTCATGGTTCCCGCCCCGAGCAGGGTGCCCAGGATCTTGCAGCGCTGTCCCGTATTCATGGTGAGGGTGCGCCCGGCGTCGATGGTCAGGCGGTTTTGGAAGGTGGGCACGGCACTGGTGGTGTTGTTGTTAAAGATGTTGATGGTAGCGTTGGCGACAACGTCAAGGGACGAGGTGGCCGTGCCAAAGGTGGTGTTCCATGTGCCCATGGCCAGTGTGCCTCCGGCGAGGATGGTGCCTCCGGAGTAGCTGTTGGCACCATTGGAGGTGAGGTTGAGCTGTCCGTTGCCTTCTTTGTGCAGCGTGCCTTTACCGCTTATCTTTCCTTTGAAGGCCACGACTCCGCTGGGCACTTGGATGGCGGCGGTGTCGTTGAGCATCAGTTCGCGGTTGGTCGCGGCGTTGGTGCTGCTGACGATGAGACGTGCCTTGCCAATCTGGAAATTGGCTGCCGCTGTGGAGGCTGCACCGATGCTGCTGGGCAGGCCTCCGTCGGCCAGTTCTGCCACTTCGACGGTACCGCTTTGGATAATCGTGCGGCCCGTGTAGGTGCTGCCCTTGGTGCGCAGGTTGACACGTCCCTGGCCACCCGCGATGAGGTCGCCGCTGCCGCTGAGGCCGCCGTTGCCGCCGAGGGTAATGGTCTTGGTCTCATTCTCGAAGGTGATGCCGCCGATGCCCATGAGGTCGTTGAGCTGAAGGGTGGTGCGCTCGGCATCGTCGCCGATGACGACGGTGTCGCCCGCCACGAAGTCCGTAGGCTGGCCGTTCAGTTGCCAGTTCTCGGTCTGGTAGTCCCACAGCGTGCTTGCAGTTCCTGTCCAGCGCACTCCTTTAGCGGCCTGGCGTTGCTCGTTCACGACGAGGCTGACGCTTGCGTCCTCCACCTTTATATTATAAGAGAGTCCCTCGAGCCCCATGGCTGTGATGTTCTCGGCTTTGCCCTGAAACTCTCCCGTGAAGGTGATGAGCGTGTAGACGCCGGGGCGCAGTTGGCTGCCGACCGTGCGGACATTGACAATCATAGGTTGGGTGACGTTGAGGTCGCCCTCGATAATGAGGCAGTCGGTTCTCGGTTGCACTGTAGCGTCGCCGACATCCTCGATGTCTGCCTCGTAGAAGAGACGCTTGTCGACGGTGAGCCCCTGCTTCAGGGTGATGGTGCCGAAGACTTGCTGCGGCGTACCGGGACTGAGGCGTCCGCCCTCGTAGTTGAGCGCCCCTTCCAGGTGAAGGGCTCCGGCGAGGGTGGCGTTGCCGGCAAGCGTGCCGCGAGCGCGCAACTCGACGTCGCCGGCGATGGTGGTGTTTGCCTCTAATGTGCCCTCGGAGATGTATGTCTTACCGCTGTAACTCAGGGGAATGCCCGCAGCCAGTGTGCCTTGTTGGCTCTTCCACAGGTCCATGGTACCTGCTAGCGAACCTGTTCCTTCGAGAAGGACGCGCTGGCCACGCACCGGCATCGCATAGAGCACGGAGGGACTGGCCGCCGTGTTGAGGGTTATCTGTTCGGGAGCATAGAGGTCAATGAGGACGCTCTTTCCGTTGGCAAAAGTCTGGCGATTGGCCCGCTCGTAGTCGGTAAAGGCCATCCCGCTCCACTCCTTTGCATCGGATGCCAGCACGAGATCGGTGACCATTGTCGGCGGTAGCTGCGGGCGCGGCATGTCATAGCCCAGATAGAAACCAGGGTTGGGGCTTTGGTAGTAGCCTTTCGTGGTGCAGTCACCGCGGTAGTGTGGGTCTTCGAGCAGGCAGTAGATGTTGTTGACGCTGGTGGTATAGTCGGTGGAGACGCCTACGATGCCCACTTGTACGCCGTTCTCCTTATGCAGCAGCACCAGCTCTTCGCGCCAGTCGCCAATGATGTCGCCCCAGAAAGCGGCGCGCTTGGCGTAGACGGTCGTATAGCGCCAGTTGCTGATCTTAGCGAACTCCACTTCGCGACCGTTATAGAAGTCTTGGATGTAGACGTTGTAGTGGCTGTCACTGCTCTGCACCACTTCGCGGTCGAGCTGTCCGTCCCACCAGACACCCTCGCAGGGATACTGGTTGGCGAGGCCAGGGATAAGGTTGCCTTGAGCGTCGTACATGTTGCCGTCCATCGTGGACCACATCTCCCATCCGAGGTGGCTGGGGTCAACGTCCATGCACTCGCCGCGACCGATGTCGCCCGTAGCCGGCATGTACCATCGCTTGATGCTCTCGCCTGTGCGAGCATCGTAGAGGATCATTCCCAGCTGGTCACCTGCGTACTGTTGCACGGCGAAGGTCTCCAAGCCCGGACGTTCGGGGTCGATGTCGCTGATGCGGAAGCGGTCGCCGTGTGCGATGCCTGTGTTGAAGAGGATCTTGCCGGTGTGATCCATCGTGTAGCCGCCCACCATCATCTCGTCGCGCCCGTCGCCATCGACGTCGCCCACACGAATCTGGTGAAAGGCCGGCGCCCCTGTCGGCTCGTTGAACAGTTCTTTTAGCGCTCCGGCTTTGCCCGACGAGAAGTCGTAGCCCACGCCGAGGTTGTAGTAGTGGTGGTCGCCTCCCGAGCCGCGCATGTGCCATTCCATGACGACGGCGGGGTGGATGCCGTCAGGGAAGAAGATGCCCATGTGGCCGACGTGCTTGTTGTACTCATCGCCCATGAGGCTGGCGCGGTTGGTGCGATTGTAATGTGTGTTGTAGCTCTGCTCCACGCTGGCCTTCTCGCGTCCCGTGCGACCATCGATGACGCTGATGTATCGCGGCGCGTTGCGGCTGCCCTGCGTCTCGTAGTCCACGATGCCGTCGCCGTCGGTATCGGCTTTAGTGCTGCCCTTTACGTAGAGACCGAAGGTCTTCGCCTCGGGGTCCCAGAACTGTGTGCCGTCGGACGACTGTATGACGACGTCGCCGTAGCCGTCGCAGTCCATGTCGGCGACGGTAATCATGTCGTCCTGTCCGGCGCAGCTGAGCTCGTTTGGCCCCAGCTTAACGGTCCACAAGTGTTCGCCCGTGCGCAGATATCCCTCGACGTAGCAGTCCAGTCCGTTAGTGTTGCTCTTGCGATTGACCACATAGTCCATCTCGCCGTCGCCGTCGAGATCGATGGGCCAGACGTAACTTGTGTTGAAGTCGGCTGCCTTCAGTGGCGATGCATCGAAGGTAATGCTCATGAACATGTTCCTCATGTCGAAGCTCTTGGCCACAAAAGGTACGCTGGGTTCGCCCTCCACACCGTTGTGAACGAGCGTGACGGTCACGCTGGCGCCCACGGGAACCTTCGCTGAGGACGTCTGCCAGTTGGTGTTCTTCAGCGGCGAAGTGTTTGCTTTTGCACCATTGACATAGACGTTGTAGCCTGCATCTTCAGGCTCTTGTGCCAGGCGTCGCCAGCTGACGAGGACGTTAGAGCCGTTGCGTACGGCGACGACGCCGCGTCCCAGCGGCTGCTGTATGCGCTGGGCAAAAGCGTCAGAGACCATACCTGCCATGAGGATGGCTGCCACGACGGTGGAAAGGATGTGTTTCATAGAGTAGTTTGTAAAGATGGTTGTTCAGTTACTTGTTGAGGTTTCGCGCGTCTTGTCTGAGCGTTATCAGCCGCTTAGACGTTGCCGACGCGTATGAGATACTCGGCAATCTGCACGGCGTTCAGGGCAGCACCCTTCTTGATTTGGTCGCCGCAGAGCCAGAATGTCAGTCCGTTCTCGTTGGCCAGATCGCTGCGGATGCGGCCCACGAAGACGTCGTCCTTGCCGGCGGTGAAGAGCGGCATGGGGTACTGTTGCTGTGCGGGGTCGTCGATGACGGTGATTCCCTCTGCCTGGCGCATGGCTTCGCGGGCGGCTTCGGGCGAGATGGGCTGTTCGGTCTCTATCCACACCGCTTCGGAGTGGCTTCTCAGGGACGGCACTCGCACGCACATGGCCGAGCAGGCAGCGTCGGTGTGCATGATCTTTCGCGTCTCGTTGAACATCTTCATCTCTTCCTTTGTGTAGCCGTTGTCGGTGAAAACGTCAATCTGCGGGATGACATTGTAAGCCAGCTGGTAGGCAAACTTGTTGACCGTGGCAGGCTTTCCGTCGAGCACCTCGCGGTATTGTTGCTCGAGTTCGGCCATGGCAGCGGCACCTGCGCCGCTGGCAGCCTGGTAGCTGGCGATGTGGATGCGCCGGATGTGCGAGAGGCGCTCCAGCGGTTGCAGGCAGACAACCATCATAATGGTGGTGCAGTTGGGGTTGGCAATGATGCCGCGCGGGCGGCAGAGAGCATCCTCGGCATTGCACTCTGGCACGACGAGGGGCACGTCAGCGTCCATGCGGAAGGCGCTTGAGTTGTCAATCATCACGGTGCCGTGTTTGGTGATGGTCTGGGCGAACTCCTTGCTTGTGCCGCCTCCGGCGCTGACGAAGGCGATGTCGATGCCCTTGAAGTCATCGTTGTGTTGGAGTAGTTTCACTTCGTATTCCTTGCCGCGGAAAGTGTATTTGCGTCCGGCACTGCGTTCGCTGCCGAAGAGCACCAGCTCGTCTGCGGGGAAGTTGCGCTCATCGAGCACGCGGAGAAATTCTTGACCTACGGCGCCGCTGGCGCCCACAATTGCTATTTTCATAATCGTTTAGAGAATTAAATGTTTGAAAGAGAAAACCTTGTGGCCCGCCCGGCGGTGCTTTCTGTGTCGAAGCAGGTTGTCGGAAGAGCCTTCGGCGTCGTGTTACTGCGCGGCGCGAACGCGTGAGGGATGAGAATGACGCGCCGTGAACCGCTGCACTGTGTTTGGCGGCAAAGGTAAGGAAAATGCATCAAAAGGAAGCAAAAAAATCAAAAAACTTTCACCTTTCACCTTTCAGCTTCCATCTTTTCACTATCTTTGCAGCCGAAATGACTCCGCTGATTACCAATCCGACGTGGATTTTCCTCGTCATGCTTCTCGTCATCCTGCTTGCCCCTATCGTGTTGCGCAGGTTGCATATACCCCACATTATCGGCCTCATTCTGGCCGGTGTGGCTTTGGGTGAGCACGGCTTGAACGTCCTTGCCCATGATGCGTCCTTTGAGTTGTTCGGGCAGGTCGGTATCTATTATATCATGTTCCTTGCCGGTTTGGAGATGGACATGGGCAGCTTCCGCCGTCATGGCGGTCGAGGAGGCCTTTTCGGCGTGTTGACTTTCCTGTTTCCCTTCGTGCTGGGTTTTGCCGTGTCGCGCTGGGGTCTGCACTACAGCGTTCCTTCGTCGATGCTGCTGAGCTGCCTGCTGGCTTCGCATACGCTGGTGACCTATCCCATTGTGGGCCGTTATGGTCTGGGCAAGCTTCCCAGCGTCTCCTATTCCATCATCGCCACAGCCATCGCCTGCTTCAGCGCCCTGTTGATGTTGGCCATCGTCGTGCAGCAACAGCGGGGCGGGGCAGGGTGGACCTACTGGCTGCTCTTTGCCGTGGGTATCATTGTCTATGTGGTCTTCACGGCCTACACCTTTCCGAAGGTGGGACGCTGGTTCCTGCGTCGCCACGAGGATGCCGTGACGCAATATGTCTTCGTGCTCTCCATGGTTTTCATCAGTGCCTTCTTGGCAGTCGCCGTAGGACTGGAGGGCCTGCTCGGAGCCTTCATGGCCGGGCTGGTGCTGAACCGTATCATCCCGCATGGCGGACCGCTGATGGTGCGTCTGGAGTTCGTGGCCAATGCGCTTTTTGTTCCGTGGTTCCTGATAGGCGTCGGTATGATTATCAACGTGCGTCTGCTGGTCAGCAGCACCGATACGCTGTGGCTCTGTCTGGTGGTCATCTTGGTCGGCATTCTCAGCAAGTGGCTGGCTGCCTGGGCCATGCAGCTGCTGACGCGCAGCTCACGCCATGAGCGGCGAATGATGTTTGGCCTGACGAACGCTCATGCAGCGGGAGCCTTGGCCATCGTGATGATCGGCACGGCCCCCGACATTCAGCTGATGGACGCTGATATGCTCAATGCCACGGTAGCGCTCATCCTGGTTTCGTGCATTGTCAGCTCGTTGGCCACAAGCAAGGCTGCACGGCAGCTGGCCCTGCGCACCAACGAACTCGAGCGTAACCGCGGCAGCTACCACGGCAAGTGTCTCACAGCCTACGCTTATCCGCAGACGGTCGATGTGCTTACGCAGCTGTCCATCATGATTCGCAATCCTCTGATTCCCGACAGCTTCATGGGCCTCTCTGTGTCTATGGACGACGACCCCGACAACGTGCAGCGGGCCTTGGGGCAGCGTAACCTTGAGAAGGCAAAGCAGATAGCCGCAGCGGCCGACGTCTCGATGTCCTCGATGAGCCGCATCAGCAGCAACGTGGCCAGCGCTATCACCCATGCCATGCGCGAGGTGGATGCCGGAGAGGTCATCCTCGGTCTGCACGAAGATGGCGAGGGTAAGCCTGCCGGCAAGCTGGGCTTCGTCACGCAAAGCGTCCTTCAGTCCACCCACCGCGAGGTGCTGTTGGTGCGTCTGCAGATGCCGCCGGGGACCATTCGGCGTATCGTCGTGGCCGTGCCTCCGATGGCGGAATACGAGGTGGGCTTCTACAAATGGTTGGAGCACCTCTGCCGCATCGGCGAGCAGACGGGGCAGCTCATGCGCTTCCACACCTGCGGCAACACGGGCTATTATATCCGTGAGTACCTGCAGCAGATGCACCCCAACGTGTTCATGGAAATCGAAACCGAGAAGGGCTTCGGAGCCATGTTGCTGCGTCTCTCTTCAGAGGTCAACAACGACCACCTGCTTGTCATCGTGACTTCGCGCGCGGGATTCATTTCTTATTCGGCCGCGCTGAACACGCTGCCTGCGCTCATCGCCCGCAACTTTGCGCACACCAATGTCATCCTGCTCTACCCCGACCAGTACGGCGACCCGCAGGACTCCCTCTCTGTCTTTGCCCCCAACGGGCAGAGCGTCACCCAACGTCATCTGCTCTTTGAGGAGTTGCTCTCGAAAATTAAGATATAAATGATAATGGAACAAACATCAGGTTTCTTGACCCTGCGTGGTATTCGCAAGAGTTTCGGCACCCTGGAGGTGCTGAAAGGCATCGACCTCGACATCGGACAGGGTGAGGTGGTCAGCATCGTCGGCCCCAGTGGCGCGGGCAAGACCACGCTCCTGCAGATCATGGGCACGCTGGACCGTGCCGACAGCGGTACGGTGGTCATCGGCGGCACCGATGTCTCTCGCCTGGGTCAGAAAGCGCTGGCCCGCTTCCGCAATCAGCATATCGGCTTTGTCTTCCAGTTCCACCAGCTGCTTCCCGAGTTCACCGCGTTGGAGAACGTGATGATTCCCGCTCTCATCGGCGGCGCGCGGCGGCGCGATGCCCGGCAGCGGGCCGAGGAACTGCTGGCCTTCATGGGGCTCAGCGAACGCGCCAGCCACAAGCCAGCCGAGCTCTCCGGAGGTGAGAAACAGCGCGTGGCCGTGGCTCGCGCACTCGTCAACCGTCCCGCCGTCGTCATGGCCGACGAACCCAGCGGCAGCCTCGACACCGCCAACAAGGCCGAGCTGCACAAACTCTTCTTCGACCTGCGCGACCGCCTCGGGCAGACCTTCGTCATTGTCACGCACGACGAGGAGCTCGCCCGCACCACCGATCGTACCGTTCACATGCGCGACGGACGAATCATTGACCCCATGAACACCCAAGAACCCATTTCTCCTGCACAATGAAACTTCAGTTAGGAAAAGTCAACCGACTCACTGTACTCCGTCGTGCCGAGCAGGGACTCTACCTCGGCGGAGGGCCAGAAGACATTCTCTTGCCCAACCGTTATGTCCCCGACGGTACTGAAATCGACGATGAAATCGACGTTTTTGTGTATCTCGACCAAGAGGAACGCCTCGTAGCGACCACCGAAACACCGCTGGCGCAGGTCGGTGACTTCGCCTGGCTCACCGTCTCGTGGGTCAACCAGTATGGCGCCTTCCTCAACTGGGGCTTGATGAAGGACCTCTTTGTGCCGTTCCGCGAGCAGAAAAAGAGAATGGAGATGGGCAACAGCTACCTCGTTTACGTCCTTCTCGACCCAGAGACCTACCGCATCATGGCATCGGCCAAGGTCGAGCGCTACCTCAGTGACGACTATCCCCTCTATCACGGTGGCGACGCGGTGGATGCCCTTGTCTGGCAAAAGACCGACCTCGGTTTCAAAGTCATCGTGGACAACCGCTTCAGCGGTCTGCTCTTCGACGACGAGATCTTCCGCCCTCTGCACAGCGGCGACCGTCTCACCGCCTATGTCAAGCAGGTGCGCCCCGACGGGAAGATTGACCTCTCGCTCCAGAAGAAAGGGCAGAAGGCCGTCCATGATTTCAGCGACACGCTGCTGCAGCACCTGCAGCGTCACGGTGGGCACACCGCTTTGGGCGACAAGAGCCCGGCCGAAGAGATCTATGCCCTCTTCGGCGTCAGCAAGAAGGTCTTCAAGAAAGCTGTCGGCGACCTCTACAAGCGTCGTCTCATCGAGCTGCGACCCGACGGCCTCTGGCTCGTCAGCGAGGAGTAAGTACGCCCTCGGGGCGTCGCTCCGAAAGACCTTGCACGCTGTAAGCTAACAGAAATTTTGGAAAAAACGTGGTGTCGCTCCGGCTCGACGCCCGGCGACGTTTTATGCCCTTTGCAGCGGGGGGTGAAAAAACTCAAGGCACTTTTACCAAAAACTCAAGGGAGAAAAGGGAAAAACTCAAGGCACTTTTGCCCAAAACTCAAGGGAAAAAAGGTCAAAACTCAAGGGACTTTTACCCAAAAGTTACTGGAAAAAAAGAGAAGACTCCAGACACTTCCGTCCGAACGGCGATGAGAAGGGAGATAAATGCTTGAAAATGGTGCTCATAGCACCAGCGACACAGCACAGAGACTGCCCGGTAGACAGCAGCCTTTCATCTTTGTCACGATGGCGAAACGCCCTGCGCAAACCGCGCAGGGCGTTTCTGTCCGTCTTTTCTTACTTGTGCCCGAAGTAGTACTGTCCGCGCCGATGGGTGAGAGGTCCGCAGTTGATGGCATGACGTGGGCAGTAGTGATAGCAGGCCAGGCAGGACGTGCAGTTGCCGTCATGCTTCCATGCGGGCACGGCATCTTTTGTGGCTTGCTGCGAGCAGGGCTGTGCTTCACGCGCTGCTTGTGCAGCGTCGGAAGCCGCCTGACGAGTATCGCCGGCCGGCCTGTCGTTCGCGTTGAGGCTGACGAGGGCGATGTTGCCTGTGGGGCAGACCTGTGCGCAGCGTCCACAGTGTATGCAGCGTTCGGCATCCACCGTGAAGGCGCTGTCCGTGATCAGACAGCTGTTGAAGAAGCGTCCGATGAGGTGGGTGTATGCCCAGGGAGCGTAGCCGGGGCGGAAGTGCCGTTGGTCGCTTACGCGGCGACGGATAAGGTCGGCGAAATGTTCCAGCTCGCGGGCAGATGTCTCCAGCTTCTCATGCTCGCGCGCGGGAGAGTCCGTGTACATGAACGGCAGGCAGACATAACTCTCGGGCATGCGGAGACCGAAAAGCCCGGTGGCCTGTAGGCCTGCGACGGCCAGCTCGCGGTTCAGCATTTCCAGACAACGGCCGGCGCTGTCGCCGTAGGTGACGAGGGCATAGCAGTAGTGGCGAGTGGCAGACGGCGAGGGCTGAGAGGCGAGAGGCGGTTGGCCCTCGCTTGTGCTAATCGTCAGTCTCTTGATGAACTGCCGTACGATGTGAGGCGGCTGCCAGCCGTGAACGGGGAAACAGAAGCCGATGCGCTCGCCTTCCGTGAGGGTGTAGCGGCACGTCCCTTTCAGCTCGTCGGGGATAAACAGAAGACGTTCACCCGTTGCAGCAGCCAACTGCTCGGCTGCCCAACGGGTGTTGCCTGTTCCGGAGAAATAGAATATCATTATTTTACTTCCCAGATATCGTTCGTCTCCAACAGCTCGGCGAAGTTGTGGTACTTCTTGGCTGCCTTCACCTCAGCGATCTGTGCCTCGACAGCCTCGTCGTAGGTGGGCGCCTCGACGTCGCGGATGACGCCGAGAGCGATGGGGAAGCCGTCGCCGTCGCCCATGAGGGCGAGTTTCAGCTGCAGGGTGTTGTCCTCGCAGTGGGCATCATGGACGAGGATGTCGTCCATCGTGTAGCCGTCCTTGCCGATTTCCACGACCTTGAGGCCGAAGCCCTGCTGGACAAGACCGAACTCATTGTTCTCGCCGAAGACAAGCTTCTCGCCGTGACGCACATAGATGGCGTTTTTGGCACGGCCGGCCTTGTCGTAGACGCTGTCGTGCGTGCCGTTGTTGAAGATGACACAGTTCTGGAGAATCTCGGTGACGGAGGCTCCCTTGTGGGCGTGGGCGGCCTTCAGCACCTCAATGGTGCCCGGCGCGTCCGTGGCCACGGCCCGTGCGAAGAAGTGCCCGCGAGCGCCGAAGCAGAGTTCTGCCGGGCGGAAGGGATCCTCGACCGTTCCGTAAGGACTCGACTTGCTGACGAAGCCGCGCGGCGAGGTAGGAGAGTACTGTCCCTTGGTGAGGCCGTAGATTCGGTTGTTCAGCAAAATCATATTGAGGTCGATGTTACGGCGGTTGGCATGGATGAAGTGGTTGCCACCGATGGCCAGGCCGTCGCCGTCGCCGCTGATTTGCCACACGTCGAGGTGCGGGTTGGTGACTTTGGCGCCTGTGGCGATGGCTGCCGCGCGCCCGTGGATGGTGTTCATGCCGTAGGTGGCCATGTAGTGTGGCAGACGGCTGCTGCACCCGATGCCGCTGATGACGGCGATGTCCTGCGGGGCAACGCCGATTTCTGCCAGTGCCTTGTGGAAACTGGCCAGGAAGAAATGGTCTCCGCACCCCGGACACCACCGCGGCTGACCCTTTTTATAATCTGAAGCAGTATAACTCATAA
>CAMVFC010000071.1 GCA_947166655.1 uncultured Prevotellaceae bacterium | reverse complement strand
AGTCAAACCCATTGACTGCGCATGTGTCGGGTAGCGGTAACGCCCCGGAGGTCTCGCTTATAGGAACCTTGACAGCACTGCGCAGTTTATTTTGTCAAAACCTATAAGTATGAAAACGAATGAAGTAGTGAACCCCGAGAACGTGCAAGGCATGTTCCTGTGCTGGCTGCAGGTGAGCCGCCGGATGGAGAAAACGATGAGCCTGGTTGAGTGGGAACTGAAGAACTGGCTGCTGGAGCACGCCGTACACTGCACCATCCCCGACCTCGAATGGCCCTCTTCCATGAAGGCAATCCGTGAACGCGTGTCCACGGTCAACGCCCACAAAAACGCTGACGATGCGCCGCTGAATTTCACATGGTCCCGGCCCGACGAGGTCAGCTCCGGCTACATACGCATCGAGCGCGAGGGCGACCCCAAAGCCGTGATGAACATCCCCGTCATCGACTGGAGGGGGACGGCGCCCGGATCTGAAGAATGGGAGCGCGAATGAAATTTTCTGTACCGGAATAGATGCCGTTTCGGAATCTTTCCCTACCTTTGCAACGTCATAACATCAGAAAAACACCAGAGATATGGACTTCCTTGAAACATGGCTCTTCGTGGCCTTCTGGGTCATCATCATCATGGCGGCTGTTGGCATCATCCGCAAGCTCTTCAGCTGAGAGACTCCCTTACAGCCTCTCTTAGGAGGGTAGCCGTACCCTCTTAGGAGTCTGAGCGTACCCTCTTATATGTCCCACCCCAAACAGGGTGGGATTTCTTATTTTTGCACCATGGAAGACAAGGAACCCAAACTATTGACAGCCGCCGAGTTCAACGCGCAGGTGCGCCGCTGGGCCGACGAGATCAAGATGATGGCACAGGCCTCGCTGACTGCTGGCACCCACGGAACGGGTCGCCTGCGTGACCAGCTGGCGGCCTTCGTTGATACCACGAAGCACGCAGGCAACGGTGAACATGCAGGCGAGGAAGCAGCATACAAGGTGAAGTTCGACTTCGACCGCTATGGTGTGTTCCGTGCCTACGGCGTGGGACGGGGCTGGGTACGCATGGGAGGTGTCTTGGTGAGGGGCTTCAGGGCACGGTCGGATACAGAGATCAGGAATAAGTCCTGGAACTTCTACACCACGGAGCTGAAACGCAAGGGTCATAGTCTACGTGAAATCAACACCTACAAGTTCCTGAGCAAGGACAATGGCAAACTCACCGTGCGCACGCCGCTGGACTGGATAGACCAGCACATCACCAGGCGAATCGATGAGCTGGCCAACTACGTGCAGGAATTCTACGGCGACGAAGCTCTGCGACAGATGCTCAAACAGTTCGATAAAATCAAAATCGTAAAGAAATAATATGGCAGTAAAAGTTGAGAATAAGGATGTCAAACGTGGCATCAAGGTCTATCTCGACGGCAAGGAGGTGGCAGCTAACGCCACGGCCATCCGTGCCAAGATGAAGGAGATTGAGAAGGAGCTGAAGAACATGGCCATCGGCTCCGAGGAGTACCGGCGCAAGGTCAAGGACTGGGAGAAACTCAACGGCATCCTGAAGGAACACAAGGCCAACCTCCGAGCCATCGCCAAACAGCAGGAAACGGTGGAGGGAGGCTTCAAATCCATGTGGAAACGTGGCGCAGAGTTCTTCTCGAAATATAGCCTGCAGATAGGTGGTGCCATTGCCGCTATCACAGGTGTCGCCATGCAGTTACAACGCTTCCGAAAGCAGGCCGCCGAGCAGGAGGACGCTGCCGCTAACCTGAAAGCGCTCACAGGACTCTCGGATGAGAACATCCAGTGGCTGACCAAGCAGGCAGAGACGCTCTCCACTACCATGGAGAAGAGCGGTCTGCGCGTGCGCAAGTCAGCAACGGAGATTCTGGAGGCATACATGCTCGTGGGAAGCAAGAAACCGGAGCTGCTGCAGGACAAGGAGGCACTGAACGCCGTCACCATAGAGGCCATGCGACTGGCCGAGGCGGCGAAGATGGAGCTGAAGGATGCCGTGGCGGGCGTCACGCTGGCCATGAACCAGTATGGTGCCAGTGCCGAGGAGGCAGCGCGCTACGTGAACGTGCTGGCAGCAGGATCGAAGTTCGGCGCCGTGGGCGTGGCCACGCAGACGGAATCCATCGTCAAGGCGGGCGTGGCGGCCAACATGGCCAAGGTGCC
This sequence comes from uncultured Prevotellaceae bacterium, assembly GCA_947166655.1. Lineage (GTDB taxonomy): Bacteria > Bacteroidota > Bacteroidia > Bacteroidales > Bacteroidaceae > Physcousia. Next base: position 15,203 of record CAMVFC010000071.1, on the reverse strand, counting down.
CATCGAGCAGCTGGTGGGCGTGCTGGAGACACTGGGTGAAAGGGGCATAGAAGGACAGATTGCCGGCACACAGCTCAAGACCTTCTTCCTCCGCCTCGAAGCAGGGGCCAAGGATACTCGGCCCTCCGTGGTGGGCCTGCAGCAGGCGCTGGAGAACCTCGCTGCCAAGAACCTCGACGTGACGCAGCTGACGAAGATGTTCGGAATGGAGAGCATCAGCACTGCACAAGCACTCATCAGCTCTGCAGACAAGGTGAAATACTACACCGACGCCGTCACCGGAACCAGCACTGCCATCGAGCAGGCACGCATCAACAGCGACACAACGGCAGCGAAGATGGCACAGGTACGTAACCAGATTAACCTCACCGGGCAGGAGCTGGCCAAGACGCTGGCACCCGTGATGTCCAAGACAGTGGGATGGACGCGCAAGTTTGTGATGATGCTGCCGGGCATCATTGACTTTCTGAAAGAGTGGGGAGTACAGTTGCTGGTGCTGGCAGCTGCCTACAATGCCCTGGCTATCAAGAATGCTTTGGCCACTGCGGCACAGAAGGGATGGAATGCTGCAGTGTCTCTGGGTAAGGGCATCGCCGGTGGCTTCCGCGCCATGCTTCTCCTGCTTCATGCGGGCTACACGCTGCTGACAAAGGGGCTAGCCGCGGCCAAGATAGAAATGATGGCGTTCAACGCGGCCATGGCGGCCAACGCCTTCGGCATCATCATCACGGCGGGGGTGCTGCTCTATGAGGTCATCACACGCCTGATCAACCGCACCAAACAACTCACCAAGGAACAGAAACTGCAATATGACATGCAGCGTGACATCGCCGAAGCAGAACGTGAGGGCAACAGTCAGCGGGCAGAGGCAGAGACGAAGATCAAGCAACTGTCTGCCGTGGTGCACGACAATAACCGCACACTGAAGGACAGAAAGATTGCCCTTCAGGAGCTGAAGAAGATAGTGCCAGGCTATCACGCCGAACTGACCACAGAGGGGAAGCTCATCAAGGATAACACCACGGCACTGAAGGATTACCTGGATAATCTGAAGGAGGTGGCTGTGCAGCAAGCCCTCCAGAGCAAGATGACAAAGCTGGTGGAAGCGGAACTGAATCAGCAGGACAGCCGCATCCGGAGGGCTAATGCGGAACGGATCCGCAGGGATAGGCTTAGTGCTTTTGATGCGGAGCATGAGGACATCAAGCGGTTCATGGAAAAAGGACTCAGCATGAGCTACGGTGGCGGATATGAGTTTGTCAGTGAATGGATGAAGAAAAATGACGTTGGGCGCATGACTGCACAGCGCCAGATTGGTGAACTGATGCAGCAGCGTGCCCATATCCTCGAAACAATCCGCGAAGCTGAAGGGTGGGTCTCTGAGGCCGATGATGCCATTGAGAATATCCAAAAACGCCAGGAGAACTTGCAGAAGCAGGGAGCGGACATCGTGAAGACACTGCCTGGGTCGACGGGTTCAACGGAGCCAACCGTTGAACCCGAACCGACCAAGACTCCCGAGACAGAGTCGGAGAAAGAGAAACGCATCCGTGAGGCCATCGAGGCAGTAAACACGGAGTATGATGCCCGAGCGAACGAGCTGAAGCAGAAATACCTTGCCGGAGAAATTGCCTCCGAACTGGAATATAGCCAGCAGCTGGAGGCACTGGAAATGGAACGTCTGAATCGGCAGCTGGAGATTGCAGGGCTGGAACCCAAGCAGCGAGAGCAGCTGCAGTCACGGCTCCTGGACATCAAAATGAAGCTCATGGAGCAGCTGAAGGAACTCGACGGATTGGAGCTGGACGAGGAACAGGCGAAGCTGCAGAAGATGCTCCGGCAGAACGAAGATGCCTACAACAGACGGAACGCAATCATCGCCAAGGCGGTGGCTGCGGGAATCCTCACCGAGGAGGAAGCAGCCAAACGCCGACAGGACAACGAGACCAAGCGCCGGAAAGATGACCAAAAAGCCGAAGAAGAGGCGGCATCTCAGCGGCTCAAGGTCTCACGCAAGGGATTGGACGCTGCACTGCAGCAGCTTCGCCAAGCCAGAGCCGAGGAAGGGATGACAGAGGAAACATACAATGCTCAGGTACACCAGGCACAGCTGGCATATTACGAAAAAGCACTCGAGGACCAGAAACTCAGCAAGGAAGACAGAGAAGCCCTGGAGAGAGAACGGGCAGAGGCACAACTGGCCATCACAGAAGAGAACAATAAGAAGATCGAAGATAGCAACAGGCAGCTCTTCGACGCCCTACGCTCGGCTGGAGACGACCTCGGACAGGCACTGGCCGAATGGCTCACTGATGCCAATACCTCCTTTAAGGAGTTCTCCAAAGAACTGCTGAAGACCATCGTCAAGACTGTGGAGAACATCATGACGGCCGCCATCGTACAGCGTACAGTCGAAAATATTCGGACGCTTGGCTTCTGGGGTATCGCCAAGGCTGCAGGCGAAATAGCCCTCATCAAGACTGCAGGTGCTGCGCTCAACGGCCTTATCTCCAATTTCTACACGGGCGGCTACACGGGTCAGGGGCGCTGGGACGAGCCTCGAGGCGTGGTCCACGCTGGGGAATTCGTGGCCAACCGGCACGCCGTGGCATCGCCCGTCATACGCCCCGTGCTCGACCTTATCAACCAGGCACAGCAGAGCGGCAACATCGCTAACCTCACGGCAGCTGACATCGCCGCCGTGGCCACAGCACACACGGGCTCACACTCAGCTGCACCGACACACCCGGCATCAACTCCCGTCACACCGGCACCGGGGACTGCTCGCGATCCGGAACTGACAAGGGCTATCCAGCTGCTCATACGAACCACCGTCCGCGCCGCCGAAGCTTACAGCGAGCCGTCGCCTGCCATCTGCTACCTCGAAGGACCCGGAGGCATCAACACCGCACAACACCTGCTCGACCTAATTAAAAATAACGCCTCACGAAAATGATACGACTCGAAATCACAGACCCTGCCACGGGCAGTATACTCGTGCCGCACCTCTCCGCAGACCTCAGATTCGACATGGTCCGCGAGAACCCTCTCTTCAACCGGCGAGGTGACTACACCTACGACATCGACATCTCCCTCCGAGACCCGCACAACAGGGCAATCTATCAGCATATCGACCGACTCACCGCTGCCGGCAGGCCCAAGAACCGGCACGCCCGGCTGCTCGCCGACGGACACGTCGTAGCTGAAGGCACCGAGGTGATCCTCAAGAAAGAGGCCGACACACTGAAGATCCAGATCCTCGCCGGTACCTCGGAACTGAACTACCTCACCGCCGACGAGAACCTGCGCATCCGGGAGATGGACTTCGGCAGCATTCCTGCGAGTATTATTAATCCGGGATATGCCCGGTCCGTCTCGCCGTACATTTATCCGGATACGAACTATGTGTTCCCCATGCTATGCAAGGGAAGTACGACCAGTGAGGGCTACGACAACAAGTATCAGATGGGAGCATGGAAAGGCAGCAATGAGGACGGCATTTACTACGACGAAGATACCGAGCTGTGGCCACAACCATTCCTGCTTTATTACGTCGAAAAATTCATCCAACTGCTCGGATATACCATCACACGCAACGACCTCAGGAACGACAGCCGATGGACACACTTGCTGCTCATCAGCGGCTACCGCACCCTCTCCTATGCCAAAATGCTGCCGGACTGGACGGCCAGCGAGTTCCTGACCGAGATCGAGAGATTTTTCAACTGCATCGTCGTTGCATCAAACGATGCCAAGACAGCTCAGATTGTCACAGTGCCTGAATTCTACTCCCAATCCGGATTCACAGAGATTCACGACATCCTCGACGAATTTACAGCCGATTACGATCAAGCATCGGAGGACTTCAAAACTGCCAACGACAACGTGAGATATCAACTGCCGTCCAACGACTACTATCGATACAAATCATTGCCTGACGAGGTGGTCAAAGGTTGCACTGAGGTGCAGATACCCATCCCACCCAAAAATGCCGTCAGGATGGAAAACACCGATTGGCGTATCTTCAGGACGCCTGTTGGCCGCAACCCGTACGTCGTCACTAAAGACCGTGACAGTGACGGCAATGTCATCCGGAAACGATGGTGGTACGTCAACGAATTCCGCCATGAAGCACCAGAGGATACACAATGGCAGGACATGAGAATCATTCCGGCTTATACTTTCATACGTTTCTACCGCCCGGCGGATATCTATTTTGAACAAGATGTACAGTGTGGAATTGTTTCTGCATTCCCTCAGTTCTACGACAATAGTGAGGCCGGAGACTTTACGGCGACTATTAAGGGAGGAGGAAAGGAGAATGCGTCGACAGTCATGCAGGTGGCTTTTTACACTGGTATCATTCAGACCAGGAAGGCCGACCGCGAGACGGGAATGCTATCTGATTCTGGCTATTATTACGGAATGCTGCAGACAAAACCGTTTAACGCGACAGACTATCTGTTTACCCGCGTCGACGGGAAATACATCGACCAGCAAGATTTCAGTCTGTCAGACGACCTATGGCCAAACTACCAGGAATACACGCTCGCCCTTGACGGAACGTATGGCCGGTATCAGAAGGACTACAGCCGGAACAAAATGGCTGATCTCACCAACCCCTACACCATACGCTTCCGCAGCTCCGTGATGCTCGACCCCACGACCCCGTTCCTCATCCATGGGCGCCTCTTCGTCTGCCAACAGCTGAAATACACCTACGCCGACGGACGGCAGAACCCCATCGTGGAGGGGACCTTCTATCCTTATATATAATACGCGTGCAAAATGAAAAGCCCCGCAGGCTGGCTCAGACCTGCGGGGCGGGTGTGTTAAGATAAACCAGTCTATCCTAAACAAGACAGAATGAGCCAATGCGCTGACCGAGTTCCTGGCACGCACGATTGAACGTCTGCTTCTGCTCTGCGTTCAATGTGTAGCGGTGGCCACGAATCTCGTAACCGTTCAGACGCTGATACAGCCATGCCTTTGGCTTGTCGAAGTACACCTCTGCGATATATGACAGAGGCAGCAGCTCATACAATTCTCCCATCTGGGAACGCAGCGTGACAATCTCCTCCTTCGTCGCTTCTATCTTTTGATCCAAAAGACGGGGCATGATGTCGCGCACATCTGGCTCATCTTTGTGAGCCGAAAACCAGGTATACAGCTCTTGGAACTTCGCCTCACGCTCTTCGCCTACGGGCATCTGAAGCAAGCCCTCCAACTCCTTCAGTTTTTTTTCAAGTCCTTTCATAACAGTCTTTTTTTTTATCCCCTCCCCGTGAAGGGAGGGGCGATTTGATTAGTTTTTCTTTTTCCATCTCGAGACATCCTTCAGAAACATATCGACTCGCTTTTCATATTCCTCGTCAGAGAAGAGCCCTCGGAATTTCTGCAGGTCTCGAAGATTCTGTTTGGCTCTTTCGAGCAACTTTTGTCTTTCTTCGTCTGTCATAGATCGCTTGTTTTAGGTTTGACATGTTGTTTATCTCTTAACACGGTGCAAAGATAAGCATAATATTTAGATTATGCAAACAAATCAGCAATTATTTTCCCTTCCCGCGTGATTTTTTACAATGCTCCCTTAAAGTTCTTCAGCTCGGGATGAGCCGTCAGCTGGTCCTTCCGGAGATACCGGTTCGTCGTGGCCACGCTGCTATGCCGAGCCTGATCTTTAGCAACCACCAACCCGACACGCTCCACCGTATCCGTGATGCCGGTGTCCTTAAGGCTATAGAACTTGTAGCTCGAAGGAAACCCGAGAGCCCGACGCACCTTGTTCCAACGGTCGCGGTACTGTTTTGCCGTGCCCTGAACCTCCGAGGGCATGAAGTCCTTGCCGAAGAGGTAGAACGTCGACGGGGAACTCAGCACACCGAGGTCCAGCATCATCACGATCACCACCGCAGGCAGCGTGACCTTCCCGTCCTTGTGGTTCTTCGACACCGCGGCCGGTATCAACAGCGTCTGGTCGTGCACGTTGATATCGCCTATCCTGATATACGACATCTCCTTCGGGCGTACTAACGTATAATAATGTACCATGCAGGCCAGCAGGTAATGGCGGTCCGTCTGCTCTAAGTATGCCCGCAGACGCGACATGGCTTCTGCGGTTAGCGGCTTACGTTCCTTGTCCGGCTGACGAAGCTTCTCGACGCCGACAGTAGGATCCTTGGCGATATAGCCATGACCCACCAGCCAGCTTGACAACACCTGCAGCCAGCTCAGGTAGTTGTTGCGCGTCACCGGCGTGCAGCCACGGTCTATATAACAGTAGTCCAGGTAATCTTCGACGAACTCACGGTCGAACTGATAGGCATACACCACAGGCGACACTCGCGTCTTGTTATATTCCTCAAGACGGGACAGACGGCTCTGGTAGTTCAACGCCGTGTCGGGGCGCATCACGCCGTCACTCTGCTTCTTCCTCACATAGGCAAGATACTTTGACGTCGCTTCTTCCCACGTCGCCAGGCCTTTCGTGCCTCCCGTATCGATCAGCGGGTTCCATCCACGCTGCAGCTTGGCACCTATCTCCTGGCAGAACCTGAGCGCGGCGGCACGCTGCTCACGCCGGTTCCTGTACCTTCCGAACTTCTTTCTCAGTCGCGTGAGTCGCGGGGAACCCGCCGCCACTGACTCCGGATCCAGGACATAATAATAGACATAGGCCGACTTCTCCGTCCTGACGAACTGCGGCAGACGGTACTTCTCCACATCGTCATAGCGCAGTGCTCGCCGACGATGAACCACTCTGTTTTCGGCGTTTGTTGCCTGCACGGCTTCGTTATCAAGGCCTTGCAGAATTTCTTTCCGACTCTTTTCCTCTTTTACGCGCGAGGATGCGTTTGTTTTTCTGGAATGCATTTTTTTGCATTGTTCGTCCACCAGACAACCAATGCTCGTTCAACACTTGGGACACTTCTGTCCCGGCTATTTTCGAAAATACGTGATAGTTGATTGATTTTCAACCTACTATCACATACCCTGTCGGAAAGAGGCGACTCGAACGCCCGACCCCTACGTCCCGAACGTAGTGCGCTACCAACTGCGCTACTTTCCGATGCATTGCCGGGAATGCCGTCGAAGGCTCTCTGCGGCGTTGCGGGTGCAAAGGTACAATGTTTTTGGGAGAAAGAGAAGAAAATGACGTTTTTTTTCTCTCTGCCGAAAGTTTTTTTGTCTTTTACTTGCAAGAATGGCAGAAAAGCCCTACCTTTGCACCCGCAAATCGAAAGAAGAGCGATGGTGTCATAGCTCAGTTGGTAGAGCAAAGGACTGAAAATCCTTGTGTCCCCGGTTCGATTCCTGGTGACACCACACAGACCCTGATTGATGAAGTCAATCAGGTTTTTTCTTTTTCTACCGCGGCTGTCGGCGCTCTCTCCCCGCCTTGTCTTTGAGGTTCCCCGTCGGCCTTCGCTCGAAATTGCAACGGTTTTTCTGCAAAAGTGCCAAGAGTTTTCACGAAAAGTGCCTTGGGTTTTCAGCAAAAATGCCAAGAGTTTTCGCGAAAAGTGCCAAGGGTTTTCACGAAAAGTGCCAAGGGTTCGCGACAGAAGCAGCAAGGGTGACGGAAGAAACGGCTGAGCGACGGGTCAAAAGTACCGGTAATCATGTGTGGCAGCAAGAGCGGTTTCGCCGTCAGACGGCTGAGCGGCGGGTCAAAAGTACCGGTCATCATGTGTGGCAGCAAGGGCGTTTTCGCCGTCAGACGGCTGAGCGGCGGGTCAAAAGTACCGGTAATCATGTGCGGCAGCAAGGGCGTTTTCGCCGTCAGACGGCTGAGCGGAGAGCCAAAAGTACCGGTAATCACATGTGGCAGCAAGGGCGTTTTCGCCGTCAGGCGGCTGAGCGGCGGGTCAAAAGTACTGGTCATCATGTGTGGCAGCAAGGGCGTTTTCGCCGTCAGACGGCTGAGCGGCGGGTCAAAAGTACCGGTAATCATGTGTCAATGGGGCTGTGATGAGGGGGTGAAAGGCTGTCGGGAGGCGGCTGTATGGCGCTTTTTTGGAAGCCATCGGCGTATTTATTGTGAAAAAAATTGGCCAGTCTGCGAGAAATGTCTATCTTGCGCACGAAAATACTGCAAAGCGCATGAAAAAGCTATTTATTTACACCATTTTTGCGACCTTGCTGATTCTTCCTTTTACGCTCTCTTCGCAAACACTGAAGGGGCAGAAGGGCAATGCGTCTTACTATGCCGACAATTTCCACGGACGCATGATGAGCAACGGCGAGCGTTACCACCGCGACAGTTTCACCTGCGCCCACCTGACGTACCCGCTGGGCACGATCCTGCGGGTGACGAACCTGACGAACGGCAAGGAGGTCATCGTCCGAGTGACGGACCGCGGCCCCTATACGCGTAAGTTTGTCATCGACCTCTCGCGCGCAGCAGCACGCGAGCTGGACATCATCCACTGGGGCTACCGCCCGGTGAGCATCGTCCCGTACAAGCCTTTCCAGATTCCCTATAAGTACATCGCTCCGACAGAGCATCCTGAGCTGGACCTGGGTTACAGCGCGGAGGACATGGACGAGCCGCCCATCTGGATGGACGACAGCATCTACCACTCCCAGCAGCGTCTGTCGCGCACGCGTGTGCTGCACACGGCGGCGGACTCGCTGCGACGCCCGCTGGATACAGACACGACCCTGCGGCAGGCGGTGCGCAAGGTCGCGGTGAAGAAGTCGAAGGGAAGGCGCTGAGTGCCCTCCCTTCGTTTTTTCCGTTCGATTGGGGGACGTACCCTGCCCGATGTGGGGGATTATAATGCTTCGAGCATCCGCTTCAGCACCACCTGTGCCGAGATTTCGCGGTTGGCAGCTTCGGGGATGACGAGCGAGCGGGGCCCCTCGATGACGTCGTCCGTGACGATCATGTTGCGGCGAACGGGCAGACAGTGCATGAAGCGTGCATCGTTGGTGACGGCCATCTGGCGCGCACCGACGCACCAGTCCATCATCGTGTGGTAGTCGTGCAGCACCTTACCGTAGTCCTCGGGCCGTGTGACGCCGGGGCAGCTCCAGTTCTTGGCGTAGATGAAGTCGGCGCCCTCGAAGGCTTTCATCTGGTCGTACTCCACGCGGGCGTTGCCGACGAACTGCAGGTCGAGTTCGTAGCCCTCGGGATGGGTGACGACGAAGTCGATGGGGGGCAGAGCAAGGTCAAGCTCTCCCCCTGCCCCACCCTGGGGAGGGGTGACTGTGGCGGCTGCGGCATTCATCCACTCGGCAAAGCTATTGGGCACAGCCTGCGGAAGCGCCTTGGGATGGGGCGCCCAGGTGAGGACCACCTTGACGGGACGCTCTTTCCCGCAGAGGGAGGAGAGATGCCCCTCTCCCCGCTCGCCCGTGAGGGGGAGAGCCTCGCTTCGCTCGTTTGCAGCGCGCAGCTTCTCCCCTCCCTCACGGGAGGGGTTGGAGGTGGGTCTGTCGGGTCTGTTCTCCGCAATCGTGATGAGGTCTGCGAAGGCCTGCAGGGGGTGCACGGTGGCGCTCTCCATGAAGAAGACGGGACGGCCTGAGTAGCGGATGAACTGGTTGAGGATGCGCTCCTCGTAGTCGTCCTGCCGGCTCTCGAAGCGGGCGAAGGAGCGCACGCCGATGATGTCGCAGTAGGAGGCCATGACGGGTATGGCTTCCAGCAGGTGCTCGCTCTTGTCGCCGTCCATGACGACGCCGCGCTCGGTCTCGAGCTTCCAGGCGCCCTGGTTGACGTCGAGCACGATGACGTTCATGCCGAGGTTCATGGCGGCTTTCTGGGTGGAGAGCCGCGTGCGGAGCGAATTGTTGAAGAAGATGAGCAGCGCGGTCTTGTTGCGCCCGAGGTGCTGCCACTGGTAGCGGTCGCGCTTCACTTGCTGCGCTTCCGCGAGGGCGACACGGAGGTCGCCGATGTCCTGTACGTGTTGGAAGAGTTTCATAATGAAGGCCCCTCCCCAAAAGACCCACCCCACCCCCTCCCCGTCAGGGAGGGGAGTGGCTGGCGCACAAAAGTCTATTTGGGAGTGCTTGGGGGCATTGTTTTATAAGGGTTGATAGATATTCTATGAAGAGAAGTGTGAGGAATGCTTCATCATTGCATCCCGGAGGCCTCCCCACCCTCACGGGAGGGGCTGGGGGAGGGTCTGTCTTTGCAGTGGAAATGTCAGCACCGGTCTGGCCATCTGCGGAGGCGTCTGTGTCGTCACTCCGATGTCGTTCAGCAGCAGGGCCTTCGGCCCGACAAGGGAGAAGGATGCTACGCCGTCCTCGTTGTGCGTGACAGCTTCCTGCTCAGCGGAGAGGGCGCTGATGTGGCGCAGGTGCTGTTCGGAAGGCGTGATTTGCGTGAGGCCGACGGGCGTCTCTGTGCCGTCCTTGACGCTGACGCGATAGAGGAATCCTCCGCGCATGATGTAGGCGTGGTCGTAGCCTTCGCGCTGGGCATCGCGCAGCAGTCGTTTGCGCATCCGGCTCAGGGGCACGGTCTTGCTGCTCTCGATGCGCAGCACGCCCGGTGCGGTGCTGATGCCCATTGGTCCGCCGGACACGAAGCCGTTGACGTTGTAGGGGTTGTTGAAGCGCAGGTTGCCCGTAGGCTTGGAGGTGCCGAGGGCGGGCGTGGCGCCACAGAGCTGTCCGCGGAAGATGCCTCGTTCTACGAGCGTCACGGCCTGGGGTGCCTGTCCGTTGGCATCGGCAGTGAAGTAGCCCACGAGGGGACGTCCCTGCCAGTGGCTGAGGGTCGGGTCCTGACGGATGGTCAGCTTCTCGTCGATGATCTTGCGGTCGCGCTTGACGTAGACGGCGCGGTCGCTTCCCGTGAAGGAATGCCAGGCACGGAAGTTGTGGCGTCCGCCGCTGGCACGGTCGTAGATAATCTTGCTGGCCTTATCCTCGAAAAGCACGGGACCGACGTAGTAGTCCTCGGCGACGGAATCGCCGAGCACGGCGAGACGGCGGCGGATGTATTCGCGCACGTGCTGCATGAAGCGTGTGCTGTCGGCCAGAGCTTCGGCGACGCTGCTGTACTGGTGGTCTGAGGTGGAACTGACATTGCCGCCGCCGGGACGACGATAGAGGTGGAACGTGAAGCCGATGGTGACCTTATCGGGCTGTGGCTGTGCCACGCGCACGCCCTCGCTGGTCAGGCGGTAGTTGTCGGCTTGCTTTACGGAGAGGTTGGCATGGCTTTCGGTCAGGGCGGGGAACTCTCGGGCGATGAGCGAGAGGCGCCGCACGTAGGCGGTCAGCTGGTCGGTGTGGAGGTTGCGGTCTGCTGCCGGACGTTCCTGTATGCTGGTGACGGGATACGCCGGGAAGAAGTCGTCCAGGGCGTCCTCATCCTTGGGCAACGTCAGTTTCTTAAGGCGCTGCTGCCTGGCTTCATAGCTGGCGATGGCCTGCTTGTAGCTGGCATCGGTGGCGAACCATGCGGCACGGCGCAGGTTGTCATAGTCCAAGGCCATGGGAATGCCCGAAGCGCGCAAAGTGGGTTCGGGCTGTTGCTGGCTGCTGCGGTGGTGGTCGCCGAGGATGACCTCTGCCGCAAGACTCTGGCTCCAAGGCTGGAGGTCGTGCCGCACCAGCTCGCCATCGGAAGCGGAGATGGTCATGTGGCGCAAGCGCAGCAGGCGGTAGTCGATGAGGAAGGGTGCCGGCTGCCCCTCGATGCGCAGGCTGTCCATGGAGCGCCGAAGCTCGTCGGAGAGGGCGGAGAAGACGGAGGGGGCGGAGGGAGAGTCTGTGTGTCTCGGCGCCTGCAGCACAGGCATCAGACGGGCTTTCTGCTGCCTGCGCTGGGTCTCTATCTTGCTCACATAGACCATGGGCGAGGTGGCACTGACGGGCACCCAACCGCTCTCGGCACCACAGACTCCGATGAAGGTACTGGGGGTGTCGCCGCCGGCAGCGATGTTGGAGAACATGGAGAGGGGCGTGCCGATGAGGTCGACGCCGCGGACGAGTTCGTCGGGACGGCCGTCGACATAGATGCGATAGACCTCCAGAGGGGTGACGTTGAAGGAGTTGATGCTGCCACCCTCGCCGGTCTGGGTGTAGCCTCCGCTGACACTCTGGAAGAGGTAGCCATACGCTTTGCCCTGGCGACGTGCTTCGTCGCGCAGCATCTGGCGCAGCTGGGCTTCGCTATGCGGCTGCCGGGTCTCCACGACGAGGTTGGACTGGCGCGAGACGGGGTCGCGGCCTTCGGCGGTGCGCCCGTGGCCATTGCTCTGGGGGAAGCTGTCGAGGGGCACACGGCTCATGAGGAATTCTTTCAATACACCGTCGACTACATTATTTACTCTACGCGCGCGCGTGCCTTCGTCGTCATAGCGGTAGCCGCCGTTCAAGGGCTGTGCGCCGTAGTGCGTCAGCGTGGGGTCGCAGTAGACCTGGAAGGCTTGCGGCAACACTTGCTGGCCTACCATCTTGCGGAAGGTCTGCCCACCGGTCTTCATGCGGTGACCTTCGAGACGATGGCCGAAGATTTCGTGGAAGAAGACGCCGCTGGCGGGGCCGCTCATGAGGGCGGGACCCGTGAAGGGGTCGGCGACAGGCGCCTGAGAGAGGGCGACGAGACGGCGACCGATGTCCTCGGCATCGCGGCGCATCGCGGCCTCGTCGGGCAGCGAGTCGGGCGAAGTGGCATAGTAGGTCTGCGTGAGGGGGAGCACCATGCCGTCGTCGGTCTTCACCTCGGCCTGGATGAAGACGCGGTAGCTGAGGCGGTTCTGGACGATGGCCGTGCCCTCGGTGTTGACGAGGTGCGTGCGCTGGTTCTCCATCTGCAGGCTGACGACGGCTTCGTTGAACTGGGGCCACTGGCGGAAGGCGGCACTGATGCGGCAGAGGCGCTCTTCCCACGCGGCTTGCTGGGCAGGGGTGAGGGAGGGCTGCGCGATGGGGGCTTCGTAGAAGGTCTCGGCGGGGGAACCGCCGAGCATACTGTAGCAGGGCGCCTTGTCCTCGTTGTCGGCCTGCGAGCGCAGGCGGTTCTGGGCACTGCGATAGGAGCCGCTGACGCGGTCGTAGGCGCTGAGCATGTGGACCCAGATGGCAGAACGGAGAGCGGCGGGTGAGGCGTCGGTGAGGGCCAGGGCATAGGAGCCTTCGCCCGACTGGTTATCGAACTTGAAGTTGTCCAGGTCGGGCGAGCCGACGCGGATCTGTGGGGTGAAGGTGCGGGTGTGTACCTGATGCGAAGTGCCGAGGTAGCCGAAGGTGGCGGCAATGCGTGCGGTCCAGCTTTCCTGCACACGGAAGCTCATGAAGTAGGGCTTCACGTCTTGTTGCTGCAGCTCGGAGAAGTCGGCGGCCAGCTCTTCACGAAGGATACGGAGCAGGGTGTCGCTCTCAGCGGCGGGGGCGGCGGGGGCGGCAGCGGGGGCGGCGAGAGCGGCAGCGGGGACGGCAGGGGCGGCAGCGCTCTGCTCGGCAACAAAATTGCCGAGCACCATCGAGAGGGAGGGCGCGGCGAGAGAGGGGGAAGGCGCGGCGGAAGAGGGGGAGGGCGCGGCGGGAGAGGGGGAAGGCGCGGCGGAAGAGAGGGAGGGCGCGGCGGGGGCTGCGGAAGGGCAAAAGGCGAAGCTGACGGCGGGGAAAAGGAGCAGCAGGAGGAGGGCTGGGAGGTGAGTTCGTTTCATACTGATGAAAGAGGAATAGGATTACACGTAAGACGTTTCTATATGCCTTCTTTGGGGGACTTCGGTGACCCGAGCCTTACGGACGGGTCTGCCCGTTGCCCTTGATAATCCACTTATAGGTGGTGATTTCTTCAAGGGCCATGGGGCCGCGGGCATGAAGTTTCTGTGTGGAGATGCCTATCTCGGCACCGAGACCGAACTGGGCTCCATCGGTGAACGAGGTGGGGGCATTGTGGTAGACACAGGCGGCATCGACCTCTGCGAGGAAACGACGGGCGGCCTCTGGGTCTTCGGTAACGATGCTCTCGCTATGGCCGGAACCGTAGCGGGCGATGTGTTCGAGGGCTTCGTCCAGGCTGTCGACGATCTTCACGGCCATCCGCAGGGAGAGAAACTCGGTGCCGAAGATGTCTTTACCGCCGACGATAATCTGGTTTTCCATGGACGGAAAAAGGGTTTTCCACGGACGGTAATCGCTGTTACCGTTGCCGGTAAAATCTTTTTCTTCCAGCTCTATCGTCACGCCCCGACGGAGAAGCGGCTCGAAGAGGGCGGGTAGGTCGGCCAGACGTTCGCGATGAACGATGAGGCAGTCGAGGGCGTTGCAGACGCTGACGCGGCGCGTCTTGGCATTCACGACGATGGGTATGGCTTTCTGGAGGTCGGCCGCGCGGTCGATATAGCAGTGCACGACGCCGGCACCGGTCTCGATGACAGGCACCTGGGCGTGCTCACGCACGTAGTTGATGAGGCGGCTGCTGCCGCGGGGGATGATGAGATCTACCTCGCCGCGCGCCGTGAGCAGGCGGTCGGTGTCTTCGTGGCTGGTGAGCAGCAGGGCGTCTTCTTCGGGGAGGCCGTGGCGCCGCAGGACGTCGTGGATGAGGGCCACGATGGCGGTGCAGCTGTCTTTGGCGTCGCTGCCGCCCTTGAGGATGCAGGCACTGCCGGCTTTCAGGCAGAGGGCAAAGCAGTCGAAGCAGACATTGGGGCGGGCCTCGAAGATGATGCCAATGACACCGAAGGGGACGCTGATGCGCGAGAGCTCGAGGCCGTTGGGGAGGAGGGTGTGCTTGAGCACACGTCCGAGGGGCGAAGGCAGGGCGGCGACGCTGCGGAGGTCGGCAGCGATGTCGTGGAGGCGCGGCTCGCTGAGCTGCAGGCGGTCGTAGCGCGGGTCTTCGCGGTCCATGCGGGCGAGGTCGAGCGCATTGGCGGTCAGGAGGTCGGCGCTATGCGCCTCGAGGGCGGATGCCAGGTCGAGGAGGACGGCGCTGCGCGCATCGTCACTCAGGGCGGCCAGGCGACGGGCGGCCAGGCGGGAGGGAGCGAACCCCGTCGGGAAAACCGACGGGCACAATTCCTGAGAGGGGGAAGCGGGGGAGGTATTCATTGGCAACGGAGATTCGTTAGGGAAAAGAAAGAAAACAATATGGGGAAAGAGGCAGCGGGCAAAGGGAAAGGGAGAAAGGGGGCGAAGGGAGGGAGGCAGGGGCGAAGGGGAGGGAGGCAGGGGGCGAAGGGAGGGAGGCAGGGGGCGAAGGGGAGAGAGGCAGGGGGCGAAGG
>CAMVFC010000070.1 GCA_947166655.1 uncultured Prevotellaceae bacterium | reverse complement strand
AGCGAGGATACGAGGTTTGCCAAAGGCGTCATCGTATAGATGCACATCGCGGAAGCCGTGCTCGCGAAAGAGCTGACAAACGGTAGCGACCTGGCCCTGACCAAGTTCTGCAAAGAAAAGCCCCCCAGGCAGGAGACTGCGGCGAGCCAGCACAGCCAGCGCCCTGTAAAAACGGAGAGGATCGTCGTCAGGCACGAAGAGGGCCAAGTGGGGCTCGAAGTCAAGGACAGTAGCAGCCATCGCCGACGCCTCGGAATGGCAGACGTAAGGCGGGTTGGAAACCATCAGATGGCAAGCAGGCGGGCACCATTCATCGGCGGCTTCCGAAAGGACGTCGTGGCGAGAGAACACGACATTCGGAACGCCTAATTCGCTGGCATTCTGCCGGGCCACGGCAAGAGCCGACTCGCTGATGTCTACACCTTCTACCTGCGCCTTAGGAAATGCGAGCGCCAGACTGATCGCGATGCAGCCGCTGCCCGTGCAGAGGTCCAAGATGCGCAACGTACGCTCTCTCGACTTTTCCTGTTCATCCTCGCCGCCTGACGACTTATCCTTTCTTCTTACTTCTCTTTCAGCCGTGAACCTGCCATTCAACCCCTCTTCTGCCCGACGCACCAGTTCCTCGGTCTCAGGGCGCGGAATAAGCACATCGGGGCAGACACGGAAACGGTGCCCACAGAAGTCTGCATAGCCCAGAACATACTGTGCAGGCTCACCATTCACGAGTCGAGAAGCAATTTTTTCCCATTCCGCGCGGTCGTCTGCGGGTAATTGCGTATCTTTGCCGAGCAAAAGGTCGGCGAAAGAGAGGCCGAAGCGTTCTTCCGCTACCATCCGCACGATAGCCTGCGCCTCGCCTAAGCCGTGTCGAGGTACCAACGCAGAGATAAGTTCTCGATAATTCATGGCGCAAAGGTAAGGGAAAATGCGAAAAGCGGAAAGAGAAAAGAGAAGAAAAAAACGGAACGTGACGAAAAGAAAGAATGATTATATGATGACAGACGACGAAAAATACATGGCACGCTGCCTGCAACTGGCGCGTCATGGCGTGCTGAGTGCGGCGCCGAACCCCATGGTGGGGGCCGTCATCGTGCACGAAGGACGAATCATCGGCGAAGGGTGGCACCGCCGCTGCGGAGGGCCACACGCAGAGGTCAACGCCGTTCGATCTGTGCGTCCTGCCGACGAAGCGCTGCTGCCACAAGCCACACTCTACGTCAACCTCGAGCCGTGTTCACACTGGGGCAAGACCCCGCCCTGCGCCGAACTCATCGTGGAGAAACGCCTGCGGAGGGTCGTCGTAGGCATGACGGACCCCTTCAGCAAGGTTCAGGGGCGTGGCATAGAACGGCTAAGAGACGCTGGAATCGAAGTGACCACCGGCGTCCTCGAGGCACAATGCTTAGCTCTCAATAAGCGGTTCATAACTTTCCATACGCTGCACCGCCCCTGGATCACGTTAAAGTGGGCGCAAAGCGCCGACGGATTCATCGACCGGGAACGGCACAGTCGCGCAGACGGAGAGCCCATACGCTTCTCAACACCATGGACGCAGATGCTGGTGCACCGGCTGCGCGCCACCCATCAGGCTATCCTCGTCGGACGACGCACATGGGAACTGGACCAGCCCAGCCTTACGACGCGCTTCTGGCCCGGAGCGTCTCCGCAGAAAATCTTGCTGTCAAAGAAGATGAAAGACGAAAGACCGGAGTCCTGCGACAGCGCCACACGTCCGTCCCTCATCACACAGCTTTCATCGCTTCGTTCTTCAGACTTCCCTTACCAGTCAGTCCTCGTCGAGGGCGGAGCACAGACTCTGCAATCTTTCATCGACCAAGACCTGTGGGACGAGGCCTTCATCGAGCAAACGGATCTCGTCTTAGGCAACGGTGTTAAGGCTCCCGAAATGAAAAGAGACCCTAAAGGACGCGCCGTTCACGTTAATTTTACCTAAATTAGTCGGCCCTAACCGAACTTTTCAAGGGTGAAGATTTTCTCATCGCACTTATAATGTGTAATTTTGCACCCGTTTTACGAATCAATTCCAATGATAAAAAAATTCCATACGCTGCTCGCCCTGTTATTGACGGCCACGACGCTTGCGTCCTGCGTAAGCAGTGACGATAACGACGAAGACCTCAGCGGCGAGTGCTATATCAGCACGTTCACCCTCGGCACCCTCCGACGCATCGTGCACACGACAGGTTCCGACGGACAGGACAGTTCCTACTATGTTACCTTCAGCGGCACCTACTATCCCCTCACCATCAACCAACGCACCGGCACCATCGTCAACACCGAGCCTCTGCCTTACGGCACCGTGCTCAGCAACGCCCTGGCCAACATCACAGCACAAGGCTCAGTGATTTATGCCCGCGAAGCCAACCTCACCGACACCACGTCATGGAAAGCTTACGCCAGCAGCGACAGCATCGACTTCTCCGAGCCGTTGCTGTTCCGCGCCTACGCCTACGACGGCAGTGGTTACCGCCAGTACCGGGTGACACTCAACGTCCGCGAGAACGAGAAGGGGAGCTACACTTGGGAGCACGTCGGCGACCTCGCTTTTGCCGACACCCGCACCGCAGCCAAACTCGTGCTACAGGGCGGACAGCCAATGACGTTCTGCCTGGACGCCTACGGTCATCTTTTTGCAACGCCCTTCGGACAGGAGGAACAGGCGTGCAGCGGAGTGTCAGCGCCCGTGGACGTGCAGACCATCTGTCGTTTCGACGGTAAACTGTGGGCCTCTTCCAACGATGGCCCACTCTTCTGCTCAGACGATGGCATCGTTTGGAACATTGTAGAACAGAGCGGAGAGGAAGTCGGCGTAAAGCTGATTGCAGGCTCAGAGAACGCCCTTTACGCTGTCATTTTTGACCCCCGCATTCCGGCTGGTTCGACGGCACCTTATGCTGCAATGTCTACCGACGGGCAGACCTGGACACCGATGGAGACGGACGCGCAGATGTTCACTTCCCCAAAAGCAGCCTTGGCCTACAAGCAGTCCAACGGAAACCAACGCGTCCTGGTGGCCGCAGAGACGGACAACAGCGCCTGGAGCCATCTCTACACTTGGAGCCTGCTTGAGAAGCTTGAGAATAAATGGATGCTCTTCACCGAAGAGAGCAACCCCTATCCTCTCCCCGCCCTGTCACACCTCTCATTGGTAAGTAACAACGGACTGCTCATGGCGTTCGGTGCACAACAGGCAGAGGACGGCAAAGACGCCCTCGACACCATCTATACCAGCTACGATAACGGCATCACCTGGAAGGCATCCACCACGTTTGTCGTGCCTTCAGAGGTAAAAGGAACCCAAGAAGCCATCGCCGCTGTAGCCGACGAGAGCGCCATCTGGTTGCTGGCTGCAGGACAACTCTGGCGAGCACAGCTGAACCCCTAAACGACAAGAAAGACCGATGAACCAGCTCCGCACCGTCCTGCTTTTCGCTTGCCTCCTGGCGTTGGCATTCTCTGCCCGCGCTCAGGACGGCGACCTGCTTCAATACCAGCAGGAGATTGGCGGCGGCATCGGCGTTAGTTCATATCTGGGCGATGCCGGTGGAGTACCCTTGAAGAATCCCGGCCTTATGGGCACCCTCATCTGGCGGCGCAACCTGAATGCACGAATGGTCATCAAGACAGACTTGGGCCTGGGACACATCAGCGGCGACACAGAGAAACGTTTCTTCCCTGTCGACCCGCTCAGCAAGGATGCCGCAGGAGGCGCCGCAGCTGCTCCAATCCATTTTAGCCGCAACATCGTTGACGTGGGAGCGCAGTTCGAGTTCAACTTCCTCGGCTACGGCATGGGAGCAGCCTACAAAGGACTCTCCCGATGGACGCCCTATCTGCTCGGCGGGCTGGGCGTCACCCTCGGCTTCGGCGGAGGCGGCAAGTTCTGCGGAGGACTGAACATTCCCCTCGGTGTCGGATTCCGATACAAACTGAAGCCACGCATCAACGTCGGCATAGAATGGGCCGTCAGGTTCACCACCACCGACCTGCTGGACGACAACGGAGAGGCCACACGCCTTGATGCGCCCTACGGCATTCCCAGCGAAGGTTTCAAGAACAAGGACTGTTACCAGACGCTCCTCGTGAGCCTCACCTACGATATTTCCCCAAAATACAGGAAGTGCAACAACTGACTGAAACAACGAAAAGATAAAAAAAGAGAAAAGATATGATTGAATTAGACCGCAACCGCATACCGACCCATATCGCCATCACGATGGACGGCAATGGGCGCTGGGCCAAAGCCAAGGGCCTGCCCAGACTGGCTGGTCACGCCGAAGGAGTGGAAACCGTCAGACGCATCACTGCCGAGTGCGTCCGCCTCGGAGTGAAATACCTCACGCTCTATACCTTTTCAATGGAGAACTGGAACCGCCCCAAAGAGGAAGTGGCAGGTCTGATGCAGCTCATCCTGGACAAGGTGGAAGACGAGATCTTCATGAAGAACGACGTCCGTTTCCGAACCATCGGAGATATCAACCGGTTGCCTGAGGCGGCGCGGGAGTGCGTCCTCGGCCTCAGCGAGCGAACACGGAACAACAAAAAGATGACAGTCATCGTGGCTCTCAGCTACTCGTCCAGATGGGAACTGACAAAAGCCATGCAGGACATCGCACGCGAAGGCATCGCACCGGAGGACATCACGGAGGACGTCATCAGCCAGCACCTGGAGACCAACTTTATGCCCGACCCCGACCTGCTCATTCGCACCGGAGGAGAATTCCGCATCAGCAACTACCTGCTCTGGCAGGTCGCTTACTCCGAACTCTATTTCTGCGACACGTTCTGGCCGGATTTCAACGAGGAAGAACTCCACAAGGCAATCGCCGACTTCCAAGGGCGTGAGCGCCGCTATGGAAAAACGAGCGAACAGGTGACGGCCGAAAACAAAGAATAACGCAAAGACGGAATGGGAAGAAAGAAATGCTATATAACCGGTATGCTCCTCCTCGCCATGGTGTTTCCTGCGATGGCTCAGGTGGCAGAGCGAGTGGTGAACCCGACCATCGACTACCAGCGTGCGCCGCAGAAATACATCATCGGTGACATCACGGTGGAAGGGGTTAAGAACTACGAAGACTACGTCCTCATCGGGCTCTCGGGCTTGGCCAAGGGACAGCGGATTAACATCCCCGGCGAGGAGATTTCCAAAGCGATTCGCAACTACTGGCGCAACGGGCTCTTCAGCCACGCATCCATTCGTGTGGACAGTCTCGTGAACGACTCGGCCTACCTCCACATCACCCTCGCCGCGCGCCCGCGCATCTCGCAGATTAATTACAATGGTGTCAAGAAAAGCGAGCGCGAGGACCTTGAGGTCAAACTCGGACTGATCAAGGACGGACAGCTGACGCCCAACATCGTGGACCGCACCAGACTGCTGGCCAAACGCTACTTCGAGGACAAGGGTTACAAGAACGCCGTCGTCGAGGTCGCGCAGAAAGACGATGTCAGCGCACCCGGCAAAGTGATTGTCGACATCAACGTCGACAAGAAAGACAAAGTGAAGGTGAACAGCATCACCCTCCACGGCAACCAAGCACTGCCCGACAGCAAGATCAAAGGAACGCTCTTCAAGAACGGAGCTTTCAAGAAGACCCACGAGAAGGGACGCCTGGCCAACCTCTTCCGCAGCAAGAAGTTCATCGACGAAAAGTGGAAGGCTGACAAAGAAGCCCTTATCGAGAAATACAACGAGCTGGGCTATCGCGACGCGCGCATCGTCTACGACAGCGTACGCCCGCACGATGAGAACTCCGTCGACATCGACATCCGCGTGGAGGAAGGCCAGAAATACTACGTCCGAAACATCGAGTGGGTGGGCAATACGCTCTACCCCACTGCTTATCTGCAGGAAAAGCTGAGGATGCAGAAAGGCGACGTCTACGACCAGACACACCTGAACAAGCGCCTCAACAGCGACGACGATGCCATCGGCAACCTCTATTACAACAACGGCTACCTCTTCTATAAACTCTACCCCGTGGAAGTGAACATCGTGGGCGACAGCGTAGACCTCGAGATGCGTATCGAGGAAAACCAGCAAGCCTACATCAGCCACGTCACCATCACCGGCAACGACCGCGTCTACGAGAACGTCATCCGCCGCGAGCTACGCAACAAGCCCGGCGACCTCTTCTCCAAAGAAGCCCTGGAACGTTCTTACCGCGAGATTGCTCAGATGGGACATTTCGACCCCGAAGCCATCAAATACGACATCAAGCCCAACCCGGACAATGGCACCGTGGACCTCGAATGGGGCCTCACCCCAAAGAGTAACGACCAGGTGGAGTTCTCCCTCGGTTACGGACAGACAGGCGTCATCTTCAAGCTGGGACTGAAGTTCAGTAACTTCTGTCTGGCCAACCTTTTCAACCCCAACGGGCTGCGACGCGGCGTCATGCCACAGGGCAACGGAGAGACCTTCAGCATCAGCGGACAGACCAACGGACAGTACTACCAGGCCTACAGCATTAACTACCTCAACCCCTGGTTCGGAGGCAAGCGACCAAACTCGCTTTCCTTCTCCGCCTTCTACTCCAAGCAGACCGACGTCAGCGACCGCTACTACAACTCCGCTTACTACAACTCCTATTATAACTACCTCTACGGCTACGGCAACAGCTACGGCAACTACTACGAGAACTTCTACGACCCCGACAAGTTCGTCAAGATCTACGGCTTCTCCCTCGGATGGGGAAAACGCCTGACCTGGCCCGACGACTATTTCAATCTCTCTGCCGACCTCAGCTACACCCGCTACAGCCTCAAGGACTGGGAATACTTCATGATCAGCAACGGCCACTGCAACAACATCAGCCTCAACCTGACCGTGTCGAGAAACTCCACCGACTTCCCCATCTACCCCCGCAGAGGCTCAGACTTCACCATGTCTTTCGCCATCACACCGCCCTACTCGCTCTTCGACGGCAGAGACTACAAGAATCTGGCCTCCAACCCGAACGCTGCCAACTACAGCGACGAGCTGGAAAAGAAATACCAATGGATTGAATTCTACAAGTTCAAGTTCAAGAGCCGCACCTTCACCGCCCTGGCTGGCGCCGACAAATGCCCCGTGCTCATGACGCGCGTGGAGTTCGGCCTGCTCGGACACTTCAACCAGTACAAACGCTCGCCCTTCGAGACGTTCTACGTCGGAGGCGACGGCATGAGCGGCTATTCCTACAGCTATGCCACCGAGACCATCGGACTGCGCGGCTACGACAACGGCTCGCTCACGCCACGAGGCTACAACGGCTACGCCTACGACCGCTTCACGCTGGAGCTGCGCTACCCGCTCATCCTGAGCAACTCCACCAACATCTACGCCCTCACCTTCCTCGAAGGTGGCAACGCATGGAACAGCATCCGCGACTTCAATCCGTTCGACATGAAACGCTCCGCAGGCGTCGGTGTGCGTATCTTCCTGCCCATGGTGGGTCTGCTCGGCATCGACTGGGCCTATGGCTTCGACAAGGTCTTCGGCAGCAAGTCCTACGGAGGCAGCCAGTTCCACTTCATCCTCGGACAAGAGTTCTAACCTGCAACGACAAACGGCAAATGACAAATAACGAGTGACAAGTGGCAAGTGACGAATGACGAGTGACGAATGACGAATGACGAATAAGGTTTACTTACGTTCATTTGTTCATACGTTAATCCGTTAGCGAACCACTCACCCGTCAATAAAACGTGAATCTGTCAATCATACATTCAATACGTAAACAATCCGCTAATACGTTAATCTGTTAATATGTCAATTATGAAACGACTGTTCATCATCCTTCTCGCCGCCCTTGCACTGGGTGCAACGGAGCAGGCAAAAGCACAGAAGTTCGTGCTCGTCGACATGGAATATCTGCTCAAAAACATCCCAGCCTACGAGCGCGCCAACGAACAACTCAACCAGATCTCCAGAAAATGGCAGGCCGAAGTCGAAGCACTCAGCACAGAGGCACAGAACCTCTACAAGAGCTATCAGAGCGAAGCCGTATTCCTCAGCGCCGAACAGAAGAAGCTGAAGGAAGAAGCCATCGTCAACAAAGAGAAAGAAGCTTCCGAGCTCAAGAAGAAATACTTCGGCCCCGAAGGCGAACTCTTCAAGAAGCGCGAAAGCCTGATGGCACCCATCCAGGACGAGATCTACAACGCCGTCAAGGACATCTGCGAGGCTAAAGGCTACAGCCTCGTGCTGGACCGCGCCTCCGACGCGGGCATCATCTTCGCATCGCCCAAGATTGATATCTCCAGCGAGGTTCTCACAAAGCTGGGATACGCGAACTAAAGAAGAAAGAAGAAAAGAGAAACAACTATAAAAAAAACAAACGAAGAAATGAAAAAATTCATCCTTGCCGCATGCATCATGCTGGCACCCCTCGGCCTCATGGCTCAGAAGTTCGGTCACTTCAACTCCACCGAAATCGTCCCCCTCATGCCCGAATACACCACTGCACAGAGCGAGCTGCAGACACTGGGCAAGCAGTACGAAGACGATCTGAAGCGAATGCAGGACGAGTTCCAGAAGAAATACGAAGAGTACCAGAAGGAACAGGCCAACCTCCTCGAGAACGTGCGTCAGCGCCGCGAGGCCGAGCTGCAAGACCTCTCCAACCGCATCCAGCAGAGCGCACAGGACAACCAGCAGGCCTACCAGAAAGCCTACAACGAGAAGATGCAGGCCATCTCTGCGAAGATCACAGCCGCTGTCAAAGTCATCGGCGACGCCGGAGGCTACGTCTACATCATGGACACAACTGCCGGCATACCCTACATCAGCACCAAACTCAGCACAGACATCAGCGCCGAACTCAAAAAAGCACTCGGCATCTGAAGAGAATGACGAATGACAAATGACGAATGATGAATGATAAATGATGACCGACGAATAAAAGACACCATTAACTGCAGAAGTACACACTGCAATCACAGGTAAATCTTTATTCGTCACTCGTCATTCGACATTCATCATTCGTCATTCGTCACAAGTCATTCATCACACGTTACCCGTCACTCTTTCATTATGAAGACCCCTCTCATCCTATCCCTATCCCTTCTTCTCCTCCTGCCCGCCGGTATGGCAGCACAGGAGACCGTTCAGCAAGACGCTGAAATGGCACAGGAAGCGCCGTCGGCACACCCTCTGCGTTTCGGCTACGCCAGCTACAAAGCCATCCTCAGCCAGATGACCGAGTACGCCCAGGCAAAGAAAGACTTCGAAGCCCTCAAGGCCAAGTACGACGCCGAAGCCACACGTTCCGAAGAAGAGTTCCAGCGCAAGTTCGCAGAGTTCATCCAGGGACAGAAAGACTTCCCCGCCAGCATCATGCAGAAGCGCCAGGCCGAGCTCCAGGAACTCATGGAGAAAAGCATCAGCTTCCGCCAGCAGAGCCGCGAACTGCTGCGTAAGGCCGAGGCCGACATGCAGGCACCTGCACGCCAACGTCTGAACAAAGCCATCGCAGAGGTCGGCACCGAGCACCACCTGCTCTTTGTGCTCAACACCGACGGCGAAGCCCTACCCTTCGTACACCCCGACTTCGGCATCGATGTCACAACGCTGATCCTCACCCAACTCGGCATCCCGCAGCAGTGACCCCCATCGGCATCTTCGACTCCGGCTACGGAGGCCTCACCATCCTCAGACAAATCCGGCGCCTCATGCCCAGGTACGACTACCTCTACCTGGGCGACAACGCCCGTGCCCCCTACGGCACACGCTCTTTCCAGACCGTCTACAACTTCACCCTCCAGGCCGTCAAGACGCTTTTCGCCATGCAGTGCCCCCTCGTCATCCTGGCCTGCAACACAGCCTCTGCCAAGGCCCTGCGCACCATACAGCAGCGCGACTTGCCCGCCCTGGGCGACCCCACACGCAGGGTCCTCGGCGTCATACGCCCCACCACAGAGAGCATCGGAGACCTCACCCGCACACGCCACGTCGGCATCTTCGCCACACCTGGCACCATCCTCAGTCGCAGCTACGACATCGAGATTGCACGCCTGCACCCCGACATCACCGTCGTGGGCGAAGCCTGCCCCATGTGGGTCTCACTCGTCGAGAACCACGAGGCCGACTCGCCCGGAGCAGACTACTTCGTACGTCAGCACGTACAACGACTTCTGCAGCGCGACCCGCTCATCGATGCCATCATCCTCGGGTGCACACACTTCCCGCTGCTCATCGACAAGATAAGGCAATACACCCCCGACCACATACGCCTCATACCGCAAGGCGACTACGTGGCCCACAGTCTACAGGACTACCTCAGCCGGCACACCGACATGCAACAGCGACTCACGCAGAACGGCACATGCCACTACTACACCACCGAACAGCCTGAAAGCTTCGACCGCAGCGCACAGATCTTCCTCGGAGAACAGATACAGACGCAGCACATCAGACTGACAGAGTAAAGCAGTGGCGGACACACACCTCCGCCCATTTCTCACCCACCGGCCAGGCTTCTGAATTACCGTATATTCCCAAGCGCTGGAAAGAGACCATCCCTCCGACCACCAGCCGACAAGGATAAAGCCCAATCCTTATCCGCTACACACCGACGGTGTACAGCAACCCACAACCATGCAAAGGCACATACACCTAAGTGTTTCTACCCCTCAGCCCCTTCTTGCTTATTCGACCGAAGTAAAGGCCCTCTGACGTTGCACGCCAGAGTTTACCCATAGCGGTCATACGACCCGTAGAAACGCTTTTTGACGATGTCTCCTGCTATGTCCCCTCATACATTCTGGCCCTGTCTCCGCCAGCATTGACGGTTGTGATAACGCCGCACAGAGACAGCACTCAATGCCTACTTGACGATTTTCGGGATGAGTGTCGCCTTCACTCCGCAAACCGTTGTATGACAATACGTTAAGCAAAGCGACACATTGTTTGAAAGAGTCACCGCTCATTTTCCAAAGACTTTTGCCCATTTTTCCCTTAACTTTTGCGCAAATCTCCCTTGACTTTTGTGCAAAACTGCCTTAACTTTTGTGCAAAACTGCCTTAACTTTTGTGCAAATCTCAAGGCACTTTTTCCGGGAACTCTTGGCAGTTCCTGACCATACTGCAGGCAGTGGCGGCCCAAGCCCTAAGGGTAGGAAGCAAAACAAAGTAGTTTTAATCTGATTGATGACCGGTGATACCCGGTGACACCTTTGCAGGAAACATGAAAAGCTGATGATGAACAGGCCGTGTTCGCAAGGAACATTCCCCCGAACTCTCTAATGAATAGATTCAGGTTGATTCAGAATTCAAGAAAATCACATGACGAACGGGCAACGACACGTTCTCGGGAGGTGGCATTCAGCGCTAAAGAAAACACGCTCCTCAGGCGTCCATCTGGCTCGCAAGCCCAGGCGCCGGAGACCGAGTCTGCAGGCAGGGGAGTTTGTTCCATCGTGATGGAACGATTGTTCCATCATGACCGAACGATTGTTCCATCACGATGGAACAAACTAAAGTGTTGGGCGTGGTGAGTAAAACAGAAGGCGGTTCCCGCTGTTCTTCCCCTTTCTGTCTCTGAAATCCCAGGCCGTCATGAGGGCTGTGTCAGGCAGAAAAGATGATGACGGCAAGAGCTATTCGAAATAGAGGGTGAGGGCAATCATCTTAGCGCTGCCGCGGTCAATGGCTCGTGTGAACTTCATGAGAGTCTCGTCGGTCAGGTCGCTGCGCTTGTGCTGAATGATGTCGCGCAGTCCGAAGCAGAACTTGAGCTCGGGGATGAGCTTGAAGTAAGGCAGGTAGAAATCGCAGCCCATGCCAATCTCCACCATGCAGTCGAAGCGTTCCATGAGGAGGGCTTGGTGCTTGCGCACGGTGAGGTCGATGGTCGGGGCTACATTGACGATGGCATAGGGGCGGAAGTTGTTGTAGCGTGGTGCTGCGATTTTCAGTCCGATGGGTACGGAGAGGAGGGTGGACTTGACGTTCTGTGTGGAGTCTCGTCCAGAGGTCTGCTCGTGGAAGTAGAGGTGCTTCTGCCCGAAGCAGATGGTGGGCTGTATGCGCAGACCGAAGGTCTTGTTGAGACGAAGCTCGCCGAGGACGCCGACAGAGAAGCCGGGCTGGTAGTTGTCGACCTCGGTGTACCACTGCTCTCCGGAAGCGGGGTCAACGTAGCCGTTGTTCTTCAGCTCCAAGTCCATCATGTTGACGCCGATGAAGAAGCCATAGTGCAAGAACCTGTTGTCCAGATAGGGGCGGTGCTGGATAACGGGTTCCTGGGCCTGGGCGCAAGCCGCTGCCATCAGAGCGATGATGAGGACTAAAGAGCGAAAAGAGATATTTACTTTCAAGAGCTGAAGGAGATTTACTCTGAATGATGAATAAGACTTACTCTAAATGAAGAGTGAAGAGTGAAGAATGAGGTTTACTTTCAAGAGCTGAAGGTTACTTTGATTCTTCATGCCGAGCGAAGCGAGATTCTTCACTCTACACTCTTCATCCCCTCCGGAGGGGGAATACAGGGGGCTTTCACTCTTCCCCCGCGGCCTTGGGCAGCGTGTAGTTCAGGAGGATGCAGCCCAACAGGCCGGAGGCGACGGAGCCAGAGAGGATGCCTAACTTGGCTTCGTTGAGGAACTCTGCGCCGCCGAGATCGGCCACGGGGAGGTAGCTGAGGGCGGCGATGAACATCGACACAGTGAAGCCGATGCCGCAGACCATGCAGACGCTGGCGAAGCTGCGCCAGTCGGCTCCGCCGGGCATCTGACAGATGCCGAGCTTCATGCTCAGCCACGAGAAGCTGAGCACGCCGAGGAACTTGCCCACGAGCAGGCCGAGGAAGACGCCCAGGGCGACGCCGTGGAAGAGGTTGAGCAGCGACATGCCGGCGAAATCGATGCCTGCATTGGCAAAGGCGAAGAGGGGGATGATGACAAGGTTGACGGGAATGGAGAGGTTGTCCTCCATATCCTGCAGGGGGGAGATGAGGTGGTCTGAGGACGATTCGATGCTACGCAGCAGCTGGATGTCGTCCTTGGAAATGACAATGGTCTTCTTGCGGTCGGCCTCGCTGACTTCAATCTCGGGGTACTGTGTGGCCAGCTTACGGATGCGCTGGAGGTAGAAGCGGGTGCCGTGGCCGAGGTTGGCGGGGATGCAGAAGGCCAGGACAACGCCGGCGATGGTGGCATGGATGCCGGAGTTGAGCACCATGTACCAGAGAACAAGGCCAAGGCCGAGGTAGATGCCTTTCGTACGGATGTCGCGACGGTTGCAGACGAGCAACAGGCAGACGACGGCGGCCGCTGCGAAGAGGTAGGGCCAGGCGAGGTGCTCGGTATAGAACAAGGCGATGACGATGATGCCGCCGAGGTCGTCGGCCACAGCCAGCGCTGCCAGGAAAATCTTCAAGCCTATGGGCACGCGCTTACCGAAGATGGACAGCACGCCGAGGGAGAAGGCGATGTCGGTGGCCATGGGGATGGCACAGCCTCGCTCCATCATGGGATGGCCGGCGCAGACGGCGTAGAAGATGAGCACGGGGACGAGCATACCGCCGCAGGCACCGATAATGGGGAGCATGGCTTTCTGGCGGCTGGAGAGTTCTCCGCAGAGAATCTCGCGCTTGATTTCCAGGCCCACACAGAGGAAGAAGAAGGCCATGAGGAAATCGTTGATGAAGTCCATCAGCGTCATGGCGTGTCCGCCATGGCTGAAAAGGTTGAAGTCGCCGATGCTCAGCGACACGGGCATCTGCCAAAGCGACTGGTAGAGGTCGCGTGTGGCAGGAAGATTCGCACAGATCAGCGCAAGCACCGTCGCCGTAATCAGCAGCACGCTGCCATTGGCGTACTTGCGTATGGTGTGCATCAAAGTTTGGTTTTCTGAAGACATGATTTTATGAATTTATGTTCACTTCCACGCGGGTACCTTGGTGCCCGCAGGATAGATACCGACAAGGCTGATACGGAAGCGTGCGGCGCTGTAGGCGGGCACGGCGGTGGAGTTCGTGGCCCCGTAGAAGAGGTCTGTAGGGATGTATACCATCCAGTCATCGCCCGTCACCATATACTGCAGAGCCGTAGAGAAGCCTGCCTTGAAGTTGCTGACGCAGCCCACTTGCGGAGCAGCGGTCTCGCTGCTGAAATCGCTGTAGTAGGTCTGGGTGAACACGCGCTCCTCCGTGGCCCCGTCGGCCGTCGTAGTCGGCATGAGCCAACCGCGGAAATGGATGCGCACGGTGTCTGTGAAGCACGGGGAGACGAGCCCCTCACCGCGCGAGAGGATGCGGACGCAGATGCTGTCGGTCGTAGCTCCGCCGGTGGTCGCAGGGCTTTTCAGCAGGGAGCGCATCATGCGCCATTGGCAATGCTCTTCCCACTGGTCGCCATACGTCTGCCGGGCAGCCTGAATGGCAGTCCGTGCCGAGTCGGCGACGGCAGCGAACCAGACCTCGTTACGGGTCTTCCAGTCGGCATAGGCGTCGAAGTCATCGGTGTCCTCGCTGCAGGCCGTGAGGCAAATGCCAGCGAGGAGAAGAGAAGCGACAATAGTTAGGAGTTTGTTCATCAGAGTAGTTTCTTGAGTAGGCTGGTGATGCTGACCTTGTCTTCGATGATGTCACGCAGGTCAGCGATGGGAACACGACGCTGCTCCATGGTGTCACGGTCGCGCAGGGTAACGCAGTGGTCCTGCAGTGTGTCGTGGTCGATGGTGACGCAGTAGGGGCAACCGATGGCGTCCATGCGGCGATAGCGCTTGCCGATGGTGTCCTTCTCGTCGTATTTGCAGTTGAAATGGAAACGGAGGTCGTTGACGATTTGCTGGGCCACTTCGGGCAGACCGTCTTTCTTCACGAGCGGCAGCACGGCGAGTTTCACGGGTGCCAGGGCGGCCGGCAGGCGAAGCACGACGCGGGTCTCACCGTTCTCCAGCGTCTCCTCGCAGTAGCTGTGGCACATGACACTGAGGAACATACGGTCGACACCGATGGAGGTCTCAATGACGTAGGGCGTGTAGCTCTCGTTGGTCTCGGGGTCGAAGTACTCGATTTTCTTGCCGCTGTACTTGGCGTGCTGAGAGAGGTCGAAGTTGGTGCGGGAGTGGATGCCCTCGACTTCCTTGAAGCCGAAAGGCATGTGGAACTCGATGTCGGTGGCTGCATTGGCGTAATGGGCCAGCTTGTCGTGGTCGTGGAAGCGGTAGTTCTCGGCGCCGAAGCCAAGGGCCAGATGCCATGCCATGCGGGTCTGCTTCCACTGCTGGAACCAGTCGAGCTCGGTGCCGGGCTTGACGAAGAACTGCATTTCCATCTGCTCAAACTCGCGCATACGGAAGATGAATTGACGGGCCACGATTTCGTTGCGGAAAGCCTTACCTATCTGCGCGATGCCGAAGGGCAGCTTCATGCGGCCGGTCTTCTGGACGTTGAGGTAGTTGACGAAGATGCCCTGGGCGGTCTCAGGACGAAGGTAGATGGTGCTGGTGCCTTCGGCCGTGCTGCCCACCTCGGTCTTGAACATGAGGTTGAACTGGCGCACGTCGGTCCAGTTGCGGGTGCCGCTGATGGGGCAGACTATTCCCTCGTCGAGAATGATCTGCTTGAGCTCGTCGAGGTCGTTGGCGTTCATGGCCTTCTGGAAGCGCTCGTGCAGGGCATCACGCTTGCCCTGCAGTTCGAGTACGCGGCCATTGGTGGCGCGGAACTGAGCCTCGTCGAAAGCATCGCCGAAGCGCTTCTTGGCCTTAGCGATTTCCTTATCTATCTTCTCGTCGTACTTCGCCATCTGGTCCTCGATGAGGACGTCGGCACGATAGCGCTTCTTGCTGTCGCGGTTGTCAATGAGGGGATCGTTGAAAGCATCCACGTGTCCACTGGCCTTCCAGGTGGTAGGATGCATGAAGATGGCAGCGTCGATGCCGACAATATTCTGATGCAAAAGGACCATCGACTGCCACCAGTACTGTTTGATGTTATTCTTCAGTTCCACACCGTTCTGTCCGTAATCGTAGACAGCTCCGAGACCATCGTAAATGTCGCTGGAGGGGAACACAAAACCATACTCCTTACAGTGGGAGACTATTTTCTTGAAAACATCTTCTTGTTGTGCCATTGTTCGTATTGCGTTTAGTTTTTAAGCGTTGGTTATTAAGAATTCCGGCTGCAAAGGTAATGAAAAAAAGGCAGGAATGGCACGTCTCCCTCTCTTTTTTCTTTAACTTTACCTTATTTTGACATAAAAAAAGGCGGCCCCTTCATCGGGAACGCCCTTTATGATGGAAAGTAACGACCTATCAGAACGTAGGCAATGTGCCTGCGATGAGAATCAGCATGATGAGGCCGAAGATGGCATAGAGCTCGGGGAACACGGCAAGCACCATGGTCGCACCGAAAGCATTGTACCCGACACCATGGCGGAGATACCGTAAGCGCAG
The DNA here is from genome assembly GCA_947166655.1 of uncultured Prevotellaceae bacterium. GTDB lineage: Bacteria > Bacteroidota > Bacteroidia > Bacteroidales > Bacteroidaceae > Physcousia. The sequence goes on along the minus strand of CAMVFC010000070.1, from coordinate 1,016 downwards.
ACGTTTGTTTTCTTCATTATTTATTCTAATTCGTTCCTACGCTTACCTCCTCAATGTCACTCCGTTCAGGGAGGTATCGCTGCTTTGCAGCTTCAGCGTTCTGTTGTTCACGGGGGTGACGATGAGAGAGTCGGAGGCGATGAGTTTCTCCACCCATTCTCCTTCGGAGTCGGGGTTGTCAAGATCGCCCGTGAATTCCATCGCAACCTTGTCATAATATAGCACTGCCTTGTTTTCCGTGACATTTATCTTCTTGATGATGAAGTTGTCGCAAGGCTCGAACTCTACGGAGGTGGAGATATTGCCATAGCCCTTCTGACCATCGAACAACCCATAACTGCTGACAAGCACCATCGTCACATTATTCAGCTCATCGCCATTGCTCCAACGGCCAAAGACGGGGTTATCATAGTAAACGGGCGAACCCACACTCGGCTCCCTGGTGCCGCAAGGCATGGCATTGAAAGCCTGGTTGTAGCTCTCATGTGAGCGCTCGAGCTGAGCGGTGACATCGCGTGCTGTGCCGTCGGTGTTCACGAGAAACATCGTACTGGGATTCGAGCAGAAAGCAATCTTATCTGCACCTTTCACCTCCAGCGGATAAGGCATCACAAGCGGGTAGTCGAGGTTATCAAACTGGCTGCGCAAACGGCCTTCGCCTACGTATTCGAGGTCGCCGTCGGCGATTTTATAGACCTGCTTCTGATCCACTAGCACGCGGCCTTCGCAGACGCGGTCGTAGAGGCGTATGCGGTTGTCAAAGGCTTTCTCGAAACTCTTCTCGGGATGTGCGACGTCATAGACGAAGATTATGTCCTGAGCTGGGTTCATGGCCAGCAAGCAGCCATCCTGCACCAGGTCTTCGCGTACGGCGCCGTCGCGCTTGGGAGCCGAGTGGTTGACGATGTCGCTGATGAGCTCGTTGCCCTCCTTGTCGATGACGGCCCATGTGTGCGCATCCTTCCAGACGATGGCATAGCCCTCGTTGAAACGGTTGGCAGCGTAGTAGGTGTTGG
>CAMVFC010000069.1 GCA_947166655.1 uncultured Prevotellaceae bacterium | reverse complement strand
AACTTTTGGAGCAGCGAGGGCCATAAGAGCTTGTTCTTAAATGGCCGAGTCGTGACAAAAGTCAGCAAAGCTAAAGATTGAGACATTGAAAAGGGGAAATAGAATCTGTCAAATCAGTGTAATCTGTGGTACAGGAGAGCTTCCGAAACTTCAATAATCCGAAAAAAAACGGCCTCGAGTGCATCAGTCTCAAAGGAAAAGTGTATCTTTGCAGCAGAAAGTAGAAAAAAGAAAATCTCATCGTCATGAAGAAAACCTTATTGACTGTGCTGCTGGCTTCCTGCGTCGTGCTGAGCAGTGCACAAGAGAGCACCACCGGACAGCCTCCGGCACCAGCACCGACACCCGTCGCAACGTCGGCATCCGGCAGCGAACTGCGCAGCCAGGCAGAAAAAGAGGACCAACAAGGGCACATCGCCACAGCACGCTATCTCTTCATCCGCGCCTATGAAGCGCTGGCCCGCCAAGGCAGGGTGCAGGAAGGCGTGGAGTGCGGCACCAAAGCTACGGCACTCTACTACAAGGAGAACTACTATCAGGAAGGCTTCGACCTGCTGCGCCGAATCGACCAGAGTATCGAAGGGGCCAAGGACGAAACGGCTGACGCCAAAGCGGGGATGCATTACCTGACGTCGCGCGAGCGCTTCCAGATGTACATGAAAATGCACCGTAGCGCACCTGCCATGGAGCAGCTGACCGCCATGGAACGCCACGCCCGCAGCGCAAACAATGAGAACCTGAAGAACGACCTGCTCTACAACAAGACCATCTACTACTACACCTTCGGACAGGACGCAAAGGCCAATGCCACTTTCAGCGAGATGGCAACGCGCCTGACGGCACAGAAGGAGTACAGCAAGGTGGACGAGGTGTACCGCACGCTGATAGCGGGCGGACGCAAGTCGGGCAACGCCAGCCTGGTGGCACAGTCATACAGCCGCTATATGGCGTGGAAAGACTCTGTGGCCACCCTGCGTCATAACGACGAAAAGGCCGTGCTGAACAAGAAGATTGCCGACAACGAAGCGTCTATCGAAGAAAAAGACCACGCTTTGGCCACGCGCCAAGGCATCATTGCCGGACTGGGAACGCTGGCCGGGGCTCTGGCCATCGTGCTGGCACTCGGCGCCATCGTATTGCTGCGCTTCATCGCCGTGACGAGAAAACAGAAAAAGACCATTCGCATAGCACAAGAGACGAATGCACTGAAGGCCCAGTTCATCAGCAGCATCGCCGCTCAGATGGAACCCACTCTGCAACGTCTGGACACCAGCAAGCCCGAGGTGAAGGCCCTTCTGGATTTCGCCAGCCACGTGCAGACGCTCTCGGCCCTGGAAAATGCCGAAGGTGAAGCGCCCACGATGGAGGATACGCCCGTGGCCGCCTTCTGCGAAGATATGATGAAGCAAGTGCGCGGAAGTGAACGCCCTGGCGTGCTGCTGAGGGTGGACGCTCCGAAGATGAACGCGATGATAGCGCGTCAGGAGGTGAGACACATCCTGTTGCACCTGCTGGGAAACGCCATTTACCACACTCCCGAGGGCGGACACATCACCTTGGAATTCAAGAAACGAAGTGCACACAAGCACCAGTTCATCGTGTCAAACACTGGCAGCACCATCGCCGAAGAGCAGCGCGAAGACATCTTCAAGCCCTTCCGTGAGCTGCACAACCTGACAGAAGGTGACGGCCTGGGACTGCCCATCTGCCGACTGATGGCTCAACGCATGAACGGCGAACTGAGCATCGACACTGAATTCACGAAGGGCGTACGCTTCGTACTTGACCTGCATGTATAGGTCCGTATCGCGTCTGCGGGTGGTGCAGCTAACCGCCGACGGCTGCGACTGCATCGACGAAGAGAAGCGTCGTGTACATCTGTGCCTTGCCGGCACCTCGGAGAACAATCCCGACTGGCGCTACCTGCGGCCACTGCTGCACGAAGGTACGCGGCTGAATGCGATACAGCCCCGACGGGAGGGCACTACCCTCTCTGCCGACCTGCTTATCTACGAGCCGGACCTGCTGGTGGACATCTCTGCTGTGGCGCATTGCTTCGAGAGCTATGGCGAGACTCCATTAACACAACTGCTGCACCGATTGAAGCCACCGGCTCAGAGCGAAGCCATCGTGCTGGGGCTTTTGGCCAGCCAGCTGCTGGACGAAGTAGTGCATACACCATCGGGACGCCCCTACGTCGAAAGCATACATGACTTCTTCAGCACCCACGGTCTGCAGATTGCCATAACGGAGATCAGCAGCCGATTCCACGCTGAAGCGCAGATGCAAAGGCAGATTATACAGCATATAATTGACAACGAACTGCCACAGCAGGCACCTGGGTTCCAGCGCGAAAAAGCGATGCTGGAACCTTCGTTCTTCTCAGAAATGCTGGGGTTGCAGGGACGTATGGACTTGCTGACGACGAACTTCTCCGTGGTTCTGGAGCAGAAAGCAGGCCGAGGCGCTTTTGTACCTGGAGACCAACACTCCGACACACCCGTGGGGCGAACCGAACATCGCGTACAGCTCCTATTGTACACCTTGTTGCTACGCACCCTACCTGACAGTTCCGACTGCATCCCCGTACAGCAGCGCCGAGCTTATCTGCTCTATTCCCACTATGCCCACGGACTCGTCCAGCAGCATGAGAACCGGGACTTGGTGTTGCGTGCCATCCGTCTGCGTAACCTCATCGCGCATCAAGAGCTCTGCTGTGCCGATGCCGACGGCTTCAACAAGCTGACGGCACTGACAGCTGAGGACTTCAACGAACGTCATTCTACAGGCAAACTCTGGATCAACTACCAGCGACCGCAAATCGAAGCGCTGCTCCACCCTATCAGAGAAGCATCGGAAACGGAACGCGCCTACTATCTTCGCCTACTGCGCTTCATTGCCCAAGAACACAAATTGGCTAAACTCGGCGTTCCCGGACAGGAAGGGTCGGGTTTTGCCTCGAAGTGGAAAGAGACGTTGGAGGAGAAAAGACGCGCCGGCAACATCTTCGACAGCCTGACACTTGAAGACCTGCAAACGGACGAACGAGGACGCGTGGCAGACGTCCGTCTGCGTTTCGCACATAATACGAACGAGGCGTCGAACTTCCGAAACGGCGATATCGTAGTGCTTTATGCCTACGCTCCAAGCGACGAACCCGATGTGAGGCAGGCGGTCGTGTTCCGCGCCACCATCGCCACCATCGATACTGAAGGACTGACGCTTCACCTGCGGGCTGCACAGACAGACGCCCGTGTGCTACTGCGGCAGCAGACGATGGCGTGGGCCGTGGAACACGACTTCTATGAAAGCAGCTTCAATGCGCTATATCTGGGAATGCATGCTTTCCTCTCGGCCCCCCAGGCGCGGCGCGACTTGCTCATGCTTTGCCGGAAACCAGAGGTCGATACGTCGCTGACTCTGAATGGCGACTACGGCGCCTTCAACACGCTGGCCCTACGCGCCAAACAAGCACGCGACCTCTTTCTCATCATAGGCCCGCCGGGAACGGGCAAGACGTCTTTCGGACTGATGTGCTGTCTGCAAGAAGAACTGACAGAGACCGATGCGCGCGTGCTCTTGATGGCATTCACCAACCGAGCTGTCGATGAAATCTGCAGCAAGTTGCAGGCAAACGGCATCGATTTCGTTCGCTTAGGCAACAAACTGACCTGCGCCCGCGAATTCCACGATCATCTGCTTGAGCAGCTGATGCGCGAGTGTCCTGACGTGAAGAGTCTGCGCCAGCGTATCGTGCAGGCACGTGTAGTCGTTGGGACCACAGCCGCCCTCACTGTCCACCAGGCTATGCTACAGCTACGTGGGTTCAGCCTGGCCATCATCGACGAAGCATCGCAGTTGCTGGAGCCTCATCTGGCAGGCTTGCTCAGCGCACAGAACGACGGACAGCCCGCCATACGCCGATTTATCATGATTGGCGACCATAAACAGTTGCCCGCTGTGGTGGCTCAATCAGAACAGCAATCGGCTGTGGAAGAACCTATACTGCGCGCTATCGGGCTGACGGACTGCAGACGATCGCTATTTGAACGCCTGCTGACACGCTACGCCACGAATCCGCACGTCACGTACCAACTGACACGACAAGGACGAATGCACAGAGAGATTGCAGAATTTCCCAATCAGATGTTCTACGGAGGCCTGCTGACAGAGGCTACCCCGCGACAGCTGCAACCTCTAAAGACGTCCTTAGAAAAGACAGACAACGATAATTGGGTCAGACTGTTTGACCGATGCCGGACGGTTTTCTTTGGCATCCGAGCTGCTAAGGAGGACGTCACCGACAAAGTTAATACCGCAGAAGCACGGCTGATAGCCGCTATCGTCGTGGCAATCTATCACCGCGAGCGCCCGGACTTTGATCCCGACAAGACCGTGGGCATCATCGTTCCCTATCGCAACCAGATTACCGTCATCCGTCACGCCCTGCAAGACTACGGCATCGCAGCCCTCAAGGAGGTGTGCATCGATACCGTGGAACGCTATCAAGGCAGCCAGCGCCGTTACATCGTCTACGGTTTCACCGTGCGAAAAGATTCCCAACTGGAGTTCCTCACTGGCAGCACCTTCCGCGACTGGGACGGTACGATTGTTGACCGACGGTTGAATGTAGCCATGACACGCGCTGAGGAACAACTCTTCCTCGTGGGCAATCCCGACGTGATGACTAAGGTGGCACTCTTTGACCGCCTCATACAATTCTTCCGCGAACGACACTGCTACGTGGACGTCGCGGAAGACCGTTTCTCGAATGATGAATGACGAGTGTATTCGTCACTCCAAAGGATAACCTTTTTATAAATATATGAAAAGGTACTAAGACTGGCTGAGCTGGCTGATGCGTTGCTCTTCGGAACGACGACAGATGAGCAGCGTGCGGTCTTTCTCGGCTACGATGAAATCATCGAGTCCTTGGATGACGACACGATGCTCTTCGGTCGTATGCACGATGCAGTTGCGGCTTTCCACCATGCAAATGCCGCTGCCGATGCAGACATTGCCATTGGAATCTTTCTGCGAACGCTCGTGCAGAGAGCCCCACGTGCCAAGGTCGCTCCAACCGAAATCTGCGGGGAACACAAAGATTTCCTCGGCCTTCTCCATGATGGCATAGTCCACGGAAATACTTGGGCAACGTGGAAACTGCTCGTTGATGGCAGCCTGCTCCCCCTCGGTTCCATAGACAGGCAACAGGCCCTCGAATATCTCTGAAATCTCAGGCGCATAAATGCGCAAGGCGTTGACGATGGTGGACACACGGAAGATGAACAGACCGCTGTTCCAAAAGTAATTGTTGCGGCGAATATAGCGCTCGGCGGTTGCCTGGTCAGGCTTCTCCTTAAAAGCATCAACACGATAAATCTCTCGATTGCGTGCGCTGGCCACAGAGAGGTCAGCCTGGATGTAGCCATAACCGGTCTCCGGACGTGTAGGTTTCATTCCGAGCGTGACGATGCTGTCTGTCTCGGCCGTAAAGTTCAATGCGGAACTGATGACGCGCCTGAATTCTTCAGGGTTCATTACGACGTGGTCGGACGGCGTCACTACAATATTGGCTTTCGGATCGATGGCCTTAATGCGCCAGCTGACATAAGCGATGCAGGGAGCTGTGTTGCGCCTACAAGGTTCCAGAAGAATGTTCTGCCGAGGTAATTGGGGCAGTTGTTCTTGAACCAATTCCGCATAGGAAGCGCTTGTGACGACCCATGTGTGTTCGGGCGTAACCAATTGGCCAAAGCGATCGAGGGTGAGTTGAATCAACGTGCGACCACAGCCCAACACATCGATGAACTGCTTCGGACGTTCAGGCGTGCTCATCGGCCAGAAACGACTGCCAATGCCACCTGCCATAATAACGAGGTGTGTACTCATAAGTAAACGAGTGTTATGTCTTTTAAAACTCTATTGTATCAATATCTTTCGTCCGCCACGAATGTAGATGCCACGCGAAAGGGAAGTCGTGGAGACACGGCTGCCGTCCATGCGGAAGATGCCCTGAGAGGACGGTGCCTCGACTGGCAGGGCGCGGACTGCATTCTCGCTGGTTAGGACAATCGTTCGCGGCTCACTCCACAATGATTGCTTGCCGCGGGCATTGACGGCCTGAACGGCAAAGCTGACGACAGTGCCAGGAGTGAGGTTGGAAACCTCGTATTGCGTTGAGGTGAGATCTGTCAGCAGCGTCTGTTCCTCCACCGAGACGGAGAAATAGCTTAGGTAGACGCGTTTCTGCAATTTAGGAGTACTCATCGAGATAAAGAACGATGCCGGGACATCCGTAAACGTCAGGCGCTGGATGACATCCGTAGCAGGTTCGATCGTCTGCGTGGACAGCACTTCACCCAACGGAGTAATCACAGACACTGCCAGCGTAGAACCGTCAGGATTGCCTGACGTACGGATCCAGTCGCGTATGCTCAAGGCCACCTCAATCTGATTCGAGCTGACGTTGATGGCAGGCGAGATAATCTCACCGGGACCTCTGGAAGATCCCACCTTTGCACCATAAGTACCCTCGTAGACGGCTGTTCCCGTCCAACCACTTGTCGAAAGGTAGTTGTCCAGTTTCGTACCCAGGTCTGTCGTTCCATCCTCTTCGCCTGTAGTTAGCTTGGCAAAATCTTCTTCGAAAATCAACTTGCGACGTACATTCTCTTCGCCTGGAAGAATCTGGGTGTAACGCAGATTATAGGATACGGCTTCTTCGACGGTTTCCCATTGAGCCAGAAAAGTAGAGTCTGTATGGGGCGTCTCTGCCAAGAGCGTTGGAACCGTGACGGCCACCTGATCCTGCATGAACTCGAAGCTGATGAGTCCGTATGCCTCTGTAATGTTCTCGATGGCCTTGTGCATCAGCTTTCGGCCGTCGGCATTGGCATTGTAAAGGGTGGCTGCAGGCGTACTGACGTCGGTCAGGACCTTGTTCTTACGTGTACCGGGCCAGGGGTCGCCAGCCAGCGTCGTGACGGACAGAGTGCCGTCGGCAGGAATAATCGTCATTCTCTGACGGGAAGTGATGTTGTTGACGGTATTATCGTACCACGCCGAAGCATCATAGTCAACGTGCAGCACCAGCATCCCATGTCCACCGGCTTGTTTGTCCCATCCTTTCTTTTGATGGTTTTCCAGCAAATAGTATTCGTTACGGTTGCCCTCGTTGTAGATGACGTAGGCCACGGCAGTATCATTGATGCAAGGCATATCGGACACAATCGTCGGTGCTTTCAGTTCCTCTGGCTCCAACCATCCACAGTACCACCTCTCGTAAGCGGTATAAGCGCTGGGGCAGAATCCGTCGTTGTTGTAGCACCCGTAATCCATCAGGCTCCATCTGTACATACCGAAGTTAATCTGTTTATCTGTGTCGTAAAAGTCTGGCAAGCCAAGGCAGTGGCTGTATTCATGGCACATCGTGCCGATGCCAATCATTGTGGAACCTGAATTGCCATCCAGTTCGGAGCCACAGGCATAGGTACAGAGGCTGACATTATCGAGGACGAGACCATTCACATTGCGGAGCGCAGCACTCAGATCCCATTGGTGCGGCCAAATGGAGTCATCAGAACCGCCCGCAGCCTGATTATATCCGGCGTAGGTCACGTAGATGTTCTCCACCTCCCCGTCGCCGTCCCAGTCGTAATCGGCAAAATTAACTTGGTCATCAACCAGCCGGCAGGCCTCGATGACCATCTCGTACGGACGTGCGTCCTCCGCTTCCCGACCTACGTCGGCGCCATAATAGGCCATGTTATGAGAGACGGTAACAGGACCGACAATATCAAATTCCACATCCAGCAGGCCATAGCTTTGACTGCGGAAATATTCGCGGATGCTGCCAAAGTTCTTACCATAGGGAACGCCCACACCGTTCAACATCTGCTCCCACTTGGCCATGGTGGAAGTCGCTTTCATCTTAACATCGGTGAAGTTCACCAAGATGAGCAGACCTTTCTTCACTCCGCGTACCAGGCGTGGTGTCTCGGCCGTAGCCTTGGCCAGACGGCGGACACGCTGCTGCAGGGGCCGACGTGCCTGATGACGCTGCTGCACTTTGGTTGTCCAAATGGCATAGACATCGCGTGTGTCGGGAACCCAGTCGCCTGTCTGTTTGTCTTGGCAGTAGGGCTGCCCGTCTGCGTCGACATAGAAGTGGAAATTCTCGTCGCCACGCAATTGTAAGGTCAGCTCGCTGCCGTCGCTCTGCCGCACGGTCGTCGTGATGCGTTTTGCAGGGACGGCCATCACTGCGGCTGACAACAGCAAGAAAGCTGATAGGAATAGGAACTTTCTCATCTTATTTCATTATTATATGTACGAAACTATCTGACAAGGACTTTACGCCCTCCCTTGAGATAGATGCCACGGCGCAGATGGAATGCGCTGACGCGGCGTCCGTTCAAATCATGCATTTCACCTGATACCTGGGGAGTATCGGCCAGGCCACTCACAAGGACGACGATTTCGTCTGTATCATAGGTGCGAAGTTCGCTCCACTGCGAAAAATTACCTTCTGCATCCACGGCGCGTACTGCAACGCTCACCAAAGAGTTTGCTGGCAGGTCGGACAACGTGTATCGGTTCGTAGGTATGCCTTCTACGAGGACAGCCTCGGGGTCTTCTTCAACGGGGTCCACTGAAGACGAGCTACCCAAAAGGCCGTCTACCTGTTTCTCCGTGAAGGTGCCATCGAAGGCAAGGACATCAACCAGATAGACACGTTTACCTCCTGAAATGGTCGACATCTTTATTTTATAGGAAGAAGGAACATTTGTAAAGTTCAAGAACCGATATGTTTCACCTCCGACCTCTACAGGCGTTATCGTCTGACTCGTCAGTTCATTGCCAGATTTGTCGAGGACGGAGACCTTGAGCGTCGAGTCATCAGCCTTTCCGCTCGAATTCACCCACTTATACGACAACAAACAAAGAGTTATGGCACCGGAAGAACACGTATAAGCAGGTGTCGTCAAGTAGCCTGCCTTGCTACCGCTTCCTAATTTTGCACCGTAAACGCCTTTGAACACCTTTTCGCCTGCCCAACCAGCATCCTCGGTGTATTGATTAAGGCTGTTGGACAGCTCTGCACTACCATCGCTCTCGGCTTGGAAAGCTGTAAAACTCTCCCTGAACGTTAAAGCCTTTAGAACTGCTTCATCGACTTGTCCTTCTTGCTCCTCTGTCTCTTCGCCTTCAGCAGGCTTGGGCGTTATACTGTAACGGAAGTCGTAGGAGACGGCCTCGCCGACAGCATTCCACATGAGGCTGATGGTCGTACCGTAAGCTCCTGTCTCAACGTCGTCAATGACAGGCACCTCTACCACGACAGGCTCTTTCATAAAATAGAAGCTGATGAGTCCGTTGTTCTCCGAGATATTGGTAATTGGCTTGTGCATGTACTTCCTGCCATCCGTATTCGCATTATTCAGTTTGGCTGCAGGTTTAGAATCATCGGTCAGCTCTGTGTTGCCGGTTGAACCAGGATAAGTGTCACCCGCATTGGCATAATAGTATTTTGAGCCGCTCGTGGTTGTCTCATAGTCAAATTTATTATCCGCCGGAATGATAGTCATACGCTGGCGGGAGGGATTGTCGTTGGGACCATTTTCAGCCCAGACAGACTGATTATAATCAACGTGCAAGATGAGCAGACCATGGCCCGCTTCCTTCTTGTTCCACCCTTTCTTCTGATGATTGGCCAAGACGAAGTATTCGTTATGGTTGGCATCGTTGTAGATGACATAAGCCACCCCCATATCGCTGATGCAAGGCATATCTGAAATCTTCGTGTTGGGCTGCAGCTCTTCATAGGTGAGCCACCCACAGAACTCACGCTCATAGGCCGTATAGCCTGCAGGACAATAGCCATCGCCGTTGTAACTGCCGGAATCCATCAAGTCCCAGTCAAACATCCCGTGCCCTCCAGAGTAGTCGATGTCGTAGAAGTCGGGCAGACCGAGACAATGACTGTACTCGTGGCACATCGTACCGATGCCATCAATCTTTGTACCTGATGTTCCGTTCAGTTCGGAGCCGCAGGCATAGGTGGATATTTTGACGCCGTCCGCCTCCTGCGCGCCAAAGTTGGATTCGCTGAGGGCCCAGGCGTGCGGCCAGATGGTGTTTTCCGAGGCTCCCTGTGCCTCGCCATACCCCGCATAGGTGACATAAATGTTTTCCACCTCGCCGTCGCCGTCCCAGTCGTAGTCGGCAAAGTTGACTTCCGGATCGGCTAGTTTGATGGCCTCCACAATCATCTCCTCGGGATTCTGATCTTCATCGTTATCATTATTGGCTCCATAATAGCTCATGTTATGCGACACAGTGACAGGACCGACAACATCAAAAGTAATATCAAACTGGCCATAACTCTGGTCGCGGAAATACTCGCGGACACTACCGTAGTTATCGCCATAAGTATCGTTCAGGCCATTCAGCATTTGGTCGAAGATGCGTTTCGAATCATCACCGTGGATCATTTTCTCATTCTTGCCATTGAAGTTCACCAGGATAAGCAGCCCTTTCCTCGTCCCTGAGCCTGCATTTGTCGTCCCGACCTTTGCCGGTGCTTTCATGGCCCTACGCATCCGTTGTGCCTGCTGCAAGCGAGGCAGGCTGCGTCTGGAGGAAGCTGCACTCCATAGGGCTTTCACATCGCGGAAGTCCGGCATCCATGTCCCATTGCTATTCCGGCGATAAGGTTGGCCACTATCGTCAACGTAAAAATGAAAGTTCTCGTCGCCACGAAGATGAAGGGTCAGTGTCGTCCCATCAGCTTTCGTGACGGTTCGTGTAACTCCGGGCTTTGCGGGTATGGCAAACAGTCCGATGGAGAAAAGGCAACAGCTAAAAAAAGTAAATGATTTATTCATTTATATTGATTAATTGATCTTATATTCTTTCACACGACATAGCGCCCAGAGGATTCAACGTACCACCCACTTACGCCCGTCACGAAGGTAGAGTCCCTTGCGGGGAACTGCCTGAAGACGGCGCCCCGAGAGGTCGAAGATGTTGCTTTCATGCGCTTTCATGCGCACACTCAGGTCGTGCACTGCCGTCTTATAATCATTGCCGAAATAGAACGTTACGGTCTTGTCTTCCTGTTCGCGTATGAAATTGATGTCTTTGTTCAGGAAACCAGACGACGTGTAGACAGTAGCTGCCGGCACGGAATGGGCAGTCAGAGAGTCGTTCAGGATGTTATCACTCCTGAATGGATAGGCGTTACCCGACCATGTCTCATAAAGCTTTTCAACGGTGACATCTTCGCTGGAAGTTCCGTTATACAGATTATTGGCAGCCACAATCGTCATGCGCTGATGATTGATGTCTGTATTAACGACATTGGCATTCCAGCTGCTTGCCAGATAGTCCACGTGCGTCACCTGCATTCCATGTCCATAGTAACCTAACGAACTGTCCCATCCCACGCGCTGGCGGTTCTCCAGCACATAGAATTCATTGGGGTTTTCGTCGTTCTCCACCTTGTAGCCAATGCCACCGTCCGCAATAGGAGCCAGCGAATAAGAACCCCATTCTGTCAGGGGCACCAGCTGGCGCCACCCCATGAAGTCGCGTTCGTAGGCCGTGTAGGCGACCGGACAGGTGCCGCCACTGGCATGGCAGCCGTAGTCCATCAGGCTCCAGATGTCCATGCCGAAGGCTTTATAATTGGTGTCGTAGAAGTCGGGAAGACCGAGGGCGTGGCTCAGCTCGTGGCACATAATGCCAATGCCGTCGGGGGCGTTGTAGTACATCTCTTTTTTAGAATCATAGGCCAAGCTCTTCTCGTTGCAGCAAGCCGAAGTCGAGAAGCGTATGCCGTTGATGGTCACGCTCGCCGTGCTTTCCTTGGGCCAGAGGGTCGTTTCCGCGCCTCCTTTGGCCTCTCCATAGCCGGCAAAGATAAAGAACACCATGTCCACCTGCACCTGCTCGTCCGTACTCTTGCCGCGGTTATCGAAGTCCTTCCAGTCGCCTTCATAGATGGCTGTAGCCTTCGCGATGGCATCGTTACGGAATTGTGCATAGTTCTTATCTTTGCTTTTACCGCTGTTCTCGCCATAGTAGGATTCTGGATGATCGAGCGTGACGGGGCCTATGATGACAAACTCGGGAAGGAAGATGCTGTCACTCTGCTGGGCGAAATAATCGCGGATGGAGCCGTAGCTGCCATGATCGCGATAGAGCTGACCGTCTTGCGTGCCGTTGCAGTAGAGGTCGTAGTATCTGCGAATGCCTTCCTCCGTATCGGCCACGGAGAAGACGGAATCCGTGAAATTGACCAGCACGACCGGCACCTTGGGCGACCCTTTTGCAGGCAGAGGTGCTGTGGCCTGCGAGCCAATCCAACGCGGCCCTTCACCAACAGCTGCAGCCCTACGGCGTTGTGCTATTTCCGCCTCTTCGTTCACGTCGCGCGCACTGAAGACATAACGTCCGGCCTGGGTGGCCGATGGCTCTACGATACGGCCGTCATCGGTCTGCCACCAGCTGTGATGCTCATCGCCACGGAGGGTAACGACAACCGAGGCGCCATTCTCAAGCAGGAACGTCCTGCGGACACGCAGGGCAGGCACAGCCAAGACCGACGTTGACACGAAGAGGAAGAGGCAAAAAAGCGATAAGTATTTCATAATTCTAAATATATCCAAGTCAAAGATTAAGTTTACAGGGTACTTAAAAGTGTGCAAAAATATTTATTTTTGCCGGGCTACGCAAGTTTTTTAACACTTATTACCTGCACCTTCCGCTTATCACCTGCTTTTTTTGATGAAAAGTTGTGTATTTGCAGAAAAGGCAGTAGCTTTGGACTCAGATAAAAAGACATTGGCAACCATTCTCTATCCTTTCAACTCCATGATTGTTTACCCGAACGCAAAAATCAACTTAGGCCTGAACGTCGTACGCCGCCGCGCCGACGGCTACCACGACCTCGAAACCATCTTTTATCCCATTCCTCTTCAGGACGCTCTCGAAGTGCAGGAAGCGAAGCAATTCACGTTTCGCCTCTCTGGCGCACTGCTGGATTGTGCCGCTGGCGACAACCTCGTCATTCGCGCCTTACGCATGGTCGAAGCCGACTTCCAGCTGCCCGAGTTGGACATCCATCTGTTCAAGCACATCCCTTCGGGCGCCGGCCTGGGCGGCGGCAGCAGCGATGCCGCTTTCATGATGAAACTTCTGAACGAGAAGTTCTCCCTCGGCATGACCGATGAGGAGATGGAGCGGCGTCTGTCCACGCTGGGGGCCGACTGCCCCTTCTTCGTTCGCAATCAGCCGGTCTTCGCCACGGGCATCGGCAATGTGTTCACACCCATCGAGCTGGATCTGAGCGGCTGGACACTGGTGCTGGTGAAACCCGACGTCCACGTATCCACGCGCGATGCTTATGCAGCCGTTACGCCGGCCGAGCCTGCCTTGTCGCTCAAGGAGATAATACGACGGCCTGTCGAGGAATGGCAGCAGCTGATGGTCAACGATTTCGAAGCGAGTGTCTTCCCGCGACACCCAGAGATTGCCGCCACGAAAGACTTGCTCATAGATCTGGGAGCCGTCTACGCAGCCATGTCAGGCAGCGGAAGCGCCGTCTATGGTCTGTTCCGCGCTCCTCTCGAGCACGTCGACGAAACCTTTAGCGGCAGTTTTGTACGCCAAAGACAGCTATAGGAGAGGCATATCCCCCTTCCCTCCTCTATCCGTCGACCCTCTCATCCTACTCTCATTCAACCCTCCTATATCTTTTTTCCGAGATAATAGGAGGTCTTTTTTCCCTTTACTCGTTCATCCGACTTGTTCGTATTAGTCACAATATAGCCCTTCAGACGCCTGGAGCCTATGATTAATCATGAACATCAAGCTTCCTATTCATCGCCATCCCCTTCATAAAAAGTGCTGTCCCCTAACTCACGTCAGAGGACAGCCACAACACAAACACAAAATAAAACACGACAATATGTTACCATTGTACACCTTTTCTATGCTCACCCCATAAAGATAGGGGCTTTGCCGAGGGATGAGTTTTCAGAACTCTATGCATCACGCACCAAGTGAAGAAAAGACTTATCCCAGCACACAAGGTAATCATAGTGGGAAGAACCACAATAATCAGAGATTGAATCAGTTAGTTTATTATATTTTAAGAATCACTTCAAACATTACATGATACCTCTTTCGCGAAGTGCCAACTGCCATTTCCAAGCAGATGCGAGCACGTCCTCGAGCGGGGTGTCAGCCTTCCATCCGAGCACACGGTTCGCTTTGTCAACGTTGCCCCACACTTTCTCGATGTCGCCAGCACGACGCCCGACAATCTGGTAGTTGAGTTTCACGCCTGTGGCCTTTTCAAATCCGTGGATGAGTTCCAGCACGCTGGTGCCCTTGCCGGTACCGATGTTGTAGACTTCGACGGGCGATTCTATCTTGTCCTCCATGATGCGCGTCATGGCGCAAACGTGTGCCTTCGCGAGGTCAACGACATAGATGTAGTCGCGGATGCAGCTGCCGTCGGGCGTGTCGTAGTCGTCGCCGAAGACACTCAGCTTCTCGCGAATACCAATGGCGGTCTGCGTGAGGTACGGTATCAAGTTTTGAGGAACGCCATTGGGCATCTCGCCAATGATGGCAGAGGGGTGCGAACCGATGGGATTGAAGTAGCGCAACAAGATAGCCTTGATGGGCGAACCGCTGGCCACAGTGTCCTGAATGATTTCCTCATTGATCTGCTTGGTGTTGCCGTAGGGGCTTTCAGCCTTCTTAATGGGCGTCTCTTCGGTAGCCGGCAGCTGATCGGGCTGGCCGTAGACGGTACAGCTGGATGAGAAAATGATGCCCTTGACATTGTACTTGGGCATCAGCTCCAGGAGGTTAATCAGACTGACGATATTATTGCGATAGTACAGTAGGGGTTTCTCCACGCTCTCGCCGACGGCCTTGCTGGCAGCGAAATGGATGATACCACTAATCTTGGGATACTTCTTGAAAACTGCTTCCGTGGCATCGAAGTCACGAAGGTCCACTTTCTCAAAAGCAGGACGGACGCCTGTGATCTTTTCAATGCCGTCGATGACATCTGCACGAGAATTGGAAAGGTTATCCACGATAACCACATCATAGCCTGCATTTTGCAGCTCTACAGTCGTGTGTGAACCGATGAAGCCAGTTCCACCTGTTACAAGAATTGTTTCTTTCATATAGGGTTAGTTTTATCGTTTTTTTCTAATTGCGTCTGCAAAGTTAGCCTTTTTTGAAGTATTGCCAAAACTTTTATGCCTCTTTTTTGGGCTGTAAGGCTTTTTTATCCTTTTTTAGCAGGTTTATAACGATTTTCTAAGGTCGAAGGTGCCTCCCACCCACTCTACAAAGGGTTCTTCAGCCAAGAGAGGATGATGGCTGAGGTAACGTCCTCCGTCATCAAAGCAAACCACGACCAACGTCTGCGACGTTCCGTCGCGCAAGACGACCTTGTTGTATGCACGTGCGAACATTATTATAAATAGAAGAAGCGTTGCCGCTATTGTTATTGGGAGAAGCGTCTGCCGTTGACGGGTCTGTTGACGGCTTTGCGGCGATTGCCTCTGGCAGGGGTGTACTTCTTTTCGCGTACCACATTTATAGTACGTTCCACGGACTGCCGGTCGCGCAGTTCTGAGGGCAAGATACGCTCTTCACCTGCTGCAGGATGCAAGGTATCTGCCTTTGCTCGGGCTGCCACAGAGTCGATGGCTGTAGAGTCGGTCTGCAGGGAGTCTGCTGCGAAGCGCCGACGCATCTCCTCGGACTTATGGAAACGGATGAGTGCAAAGGCCGAGGCTACGATGATGTGGTTGCTTTGCTCCTGTTTCTGCATCGACACATATAGATGGCCCGTCAGGCTCCGGGGCGTCCACCCTTTATGGTTGTCCAGGCGCAGCTCGACCAGTTGATCACCGACGATGGTCTTCTGAATGGCTCGTACGGAGTCGTTGTCATAGACGACTACAAGGTCGGCATAGAGGTTTTCCATGCCTCGGTCGTGAATGTCCATCGTTCGGAACCGCCAGAGGATATCGTCGCCCATGAGCCATGTGGAGTCGCACTCCATGGTCCATGCCTGCAGGTTCTGTCGCGCCAAGGGCTTGACGGCGATGACAGGCCTGTCAGCCCAGACGTTGGCCGTGTCGCCGGTGGCAGTCAGACTGGCATAGACATCTCGTGGCCCGGCAGCAGCTCCGTAGACCTCGGCATCGTGTTCGAGGCGCAGGACGACATGCTTGTAGATGCGGTTCATGGCTTCCAGGTCGGAGCAGTAGTAGACGAATGAGCTGTCCAGCTCAGCCTGTGAGATACCATGCTTTCGGCAAACAGCCTCGACGAGTGCGTAGGAATACGTATCCGCATTCATGCCTTCCGTGTGAGGTCCTGTCTGGGAGAGGCCCTGTGCCAAGTGGTAGTCGTAGAGCACACGCTCCATCTTCCCTTCGGAAAGGACTCCCGCGGGCAACTTGGGCTTACATGCTGCCAAGAGCAGCACGCCCAAGGCGAGTATGACAAGGTGAGCTGGTCGGCTGTTCATCATAAGCTGGCCTTCCCTGAAAGCATTCGTGGGTAGAAAAGTAGAAGAGCGATGACACCGCATGAGATGCAGGCGTCGGCGAAGTTAAAGATATAGCTGAAGAAGACGTAGTGTGTGCCGCCGATGAGGGGCATCCATGCAGGCCAGTCCCATTCGAAGAGCGGGAAGGAAAACATGTCAACGACGCGGCCATAGAACCAAGTGCTATAGCCCTGTCCGAAGGGCACGAAATGTGCAATCTGCGGGTAGGCCGGGTCATTGAAGACCAGTCCGTAGAAGACACAGTCGATGATGTTACCCGCGGCGCCAGTCATGATGAGAGCCAGACACACGAGGAATCCCCATGAGACGCCCTGCCGTATCTGTCGTGCAATGTAGATGCCGACGATGAGGGTCGCCAAGAGGCGGAAGCTGGTCAAGAAGACCTTATCGAAGAACTCCATGCCAAAGGCCATGCCGTTATTCTCGATGAAGGTGATGTAGAACCAGTCCGTGACCCGTATGCTGTCGTGCAAGGCCATGTGTGTCTTCACCCAGACCTTGATAAGTTGGTCAACAATGAGCCCGCCGAGGAAGATGGTTCCAACGGCGACGGCTTGACGGGATTTCTTTTTCATATCACAACGTGAGGTCTGCCGAGTGTTTCGGCGGGCGCCATTAGTGAGGACGTCTGCGGTCGTTCTTGACCTCGATGCTCAGAGTGGCATGAGGCACGGCGCGCAGCCTCTCCTTGGGAATGAGCTTACCCGTTTCCCGGCAGATGCCATAGGTCTTATTTTCTATTCTGACGAGCGCCGCTTTCAGTCCCGTGATGAACTTCTGCTGGCGCATGGCCATGGCCATGAGCTGCTCCTTGCTCTGCGTCTCGCTTCCTTCTTCGAGTGAGTGGTAGGTGGGTGCTGTGTCGTCCGCTTCGTTACTGTCACGGTTCATCACCCGGTCCATGGTTTTCTCGTAGTCGCTCTGTGCGATGGCGAGTTTCTCTTCGATCAACTGACGGAATTCTTCCAGTTCCTTGTCAGTATAACGTTTTTTTTCTGCCATAACGTTAGGTAGTTATTAGACTTT
>CAMVFC010000068.1 GCA_947166655.1 uncultured Prevotellaceae bacterium | reverse complement strand
CGATAGACCGAGTCGCCGTCGTTCTGATAGTTCTTGGCTGCATTGATACCACCCTGTGCGGCGATGGAGTGTGCACGACGGGGGCTGTCCTGAATGCAGAAATTATAGACATTGAAACCCATCTCGCCCAACGAGGCAGCAGCACTGGCGCCTGCCAGACCTGTACCGACAACGATGACGTCGAGTTTCAACTTATTCTTCGGGTTCACTAAACGCTGGTGGGCCTTGAAGTTGGTCCACTTCTCTGCGACGGGGCCCTCAGGTATCTTTGAATTGATTTTCTTTGCTTGTTCAGTTGCCATAATTCTTACGGTTTAATAGTTGATAAAAGGTTAGCCCCAAATGGCAAATTTAATCACGACGACGGCAAACATCAGAACCACAATCGTCGACCAGATGAAGCTGATGCACTGCCAACGGTTGTGCCAGATCTTTCCGCTCCAGCCCAAAGTCTGGATAGCACTCCAAAGACCGTGGTTCATGTGCATCCAGATGGCGCAGAACCATACCAGGTACAGCAGTGAATAAAGAGGTGCACCCGGCTGATCGTGGAACGTCCACACAATCCAAGCATAACCGTCGGACGGAGAAGGAACACTCGTCAGCGCGGCCGTGGGGTCGCTCAACTCGGCCCACATCATGTTGTACCAGAAGTGCCACAAGTGAAGCAGCAGACCCAGGAAGATGATGATGCCGATGATGAACATGTTCTGGCTGGCCCACTCCACCTTCTCGGGCTTGTCAGTCACGGCATAGCTGTCCGTGCCGCGTGCCTTTTTGTTCTGCAGTGTCAGAATGATGGCAAAGACAAAATGCAACACCATCAGCGCAGCCAGACCAAGCGTAGCCACAACAGCATACCAATTCGCGCCAAGGAACTCACAAATCATGTTGTAGCCCTCAGCGCTGAAAAGCGCTACGACGTTCATGCTCGCATGGAACGTCAGGAAGAGAATCAGCGCCAGGCCCGTAACAGACATGACGACTTTTCTTCCAATAGATGAATTAATTAACCACATAAATTAGAAGGTTTAAAATGTTTTGAAATTGAATTTGGTCTTATTCTTTATTATCAACTTCGTACACGTGCACGACGCGTAAGATGCTGCAAAAGTAAAGCTTTTTAACGATTATGCAAAGGAAAATGCAGAATTTGTGTGAATTTCTCGCAGATTTGCTGTATCTTCGCGGCGGAAAACAAAGATAAGATACGGTTTTGAAACAAAGCTATGATGTTATTGTGATTGGTGCTGGTCACGCCGGCTGCGAAGCGGCTCATGCCGCAGCTCGCATCGGCGCACGTACTCTATTAATCACAATGGACATGAACAAGATAGCGCAGATGTCTTGCAACCCAGCCGTCGGAGGAATTGCCAAAGGACAGATTGTCAGAGAGATAGATGCGCTCGGAGGAGCTATGGGACAGGTCACAGACGCTACGACCATCCAATTCAGGATGCTCAACCGCTCCAAAGGTCCTGCCATGTGGAGCCCTCGCGCACAATGTGACAGGGGCAAATTCATTTGGGCCTGGCGCGAAGTCCTGGAGAACACGCCTAACTTACATCTCTGGCAGGACCAAGTACGCCGCCTCATTGTGGAAGAAAGCCATATGGAAGATGGTTCCCCCAAAAAACATTCCCTAAAAAGTGCTACCGCCAATGGTGGGTCAAAGGAAGACATAACGGCCAAAGCGAGTTCTGCATGTGATGATTCTGTCGCTACAAAAACTGCCATCGGCGTGGAAACATACCTCGGCATGACTTTTTATGCCAAAAGCATTGTCCTCACTGCAGGCACCTTCTTGAATGGACTCATGCACATCGGCCGAGTACAACTCCCCGGAGGACGTTGTGCAGAACCACCTTCGCTGGAACTCTCCGAGAGTATTACCGCACACGGAATAAGAGTCGCCCGCATGAAGACGGGAACACCTGTCCGCATCGACGCCAGAAGCGTTGATTTCTCCCTGATGACAGAGCAGCCAGGCGACACCGATGGAAGAAAATTTTCATTCTGGAAGGCAGAAGAAGATCGGTTGAAGGTGAACGATGGCCTACCACAACCCGTCGCTTATCACTCATCACTCAATGCCCAGCTTCCTTCACTGCCTTGCTGGATAACCTTTACGAACGAAGCCGTACACGAACGCTTACACGCCGGACTTCCGGACTCACCACTCTACAACGGCCAAATCCAAAGTATCGGACCACGCTACTGTCCCAGTATCGAAACGAAGTTGGTGACCTTTCCCGAAAAGGAACAACACCAACTCTTCCTCGAACCAGAAGGGACGAACACCAACGAGTATTATCTCAACGGCTTCTCCTCTTCCCTGCCTATTGACGTTCAAATTGAAGCCCTACGCCTCATCCCCGCCTTCAGGAATCTGGAAATCTATAGGCCAGGGTATGCCATCGAATACGACTTCTTTGACCCCACTCAGCTACACCACTCGCTTGAGTCAAGAGTCATCAGCGGCCTCTATCTGGCGGGGCAGGTCAACGGAACCACAGGCTACGAAGAAGCCGCCGGTCAAGGACTCATCGCTGGCATTAACGCCGCTCGTCACTGCACCGGACAGAAACCACTGGTTCTTCAACGCGACCAAGCCTACATCGGAGTTCTGATTGACGATCTGGTCTGCAAAGGTGTCGACGAGCCTTATCGTATGTTCACCTCGCGCGCAGAGCATCGGATTCTGCTTCGACAGGACAATGCAGATGCCCGGCTCACCCACATCGGATTTGACATGGGAGTGGCTACCACAGAACGCCTGAAGCATTACGAGCAAAAGGAAAAAGCCGTCCAGCAGATTATTGACTTTGCCGAAAGTCATTCCGTAAAGATGCAAGACGTCAACAGTCTTCTCGAGCATTTAGGAACGGCACCCCTAACACGTGGATGCAAGCTCATGGAGCTGCTTGGACGCCCACAGCTTACTATTGCCAACCTCTCTCCTGCCCTTCCACAACTGCAAGCATTAATGAATACGATCGGCGAACGACGCGAGGAAATCATTGAAGAGGCTGAGATCAATATTAAATATAAAGGTTATATCCAAAGAGAAATCGAACAAGCCGAGAAAATGCACCGGCTCGAGGACATTCGTATTCGCGGAAGATTTGACTACTCATCTCTTCAGGCCATCTCCACCGAAGGACGGCAGAAGCTGGAAAAACATGATCCGGAAACGCTGGCGCAGGCCTCACGTATCCCAGGCGTTTCTCCCTCCGACATCAATGCCCTTCTCGTCCTTCTCGGCAGATAGCAAAAAACTGACTGGAGAAAGCCATCATCCAAGATAAAAACATCAAGTGACAAAATAATAAAGAATCATGAACAAACAAA
Organism: uncultured Prevotellaceae bacterium; assembly: GCA_947166655.1. Lineage (GTDB taxonomy): Bacteria > Bacteroidota > Bacteroidia > Bacteroidales > Bacteroidaceae > Physcousia. The sequence goes on along the minus strand of CAMVFC010000068.1, from coordinate 14,335 downwards.
TCATTTTGGACAACCTCCGCTGCATCCCAGACTTCCCCAAGAAAGGGATTAACTTCCGCGACGTAACAACACTCTACAAGAATGCGGAGTGTATGAGAGCGATGACGGACGAACTCTACGAGATGTACAAAGACAAAGGCATCACTAAGATCGTGGGGATTGAGAGCCGTGGTTTCGTTATGGCATCAGCTTTGGCTGTACGTCTTGGAGCCGGTGTTGTCTTAGCCCGTAAACCTGGCAAGCTACCCGCCACCGTCATTAAGGAATCATTCTCGAAAGAGTACGGGGTTGATACCTTAGAGATGCACATAGACGCCATCAACGAGAACGACGTGGTGCTTATCCACGACGACCTACTCGCTACGGGAGGAACTGCGCTAGCGACCTATAGGCTTGTACAGCACTTCAAGCCCAAGAAGGTCTACATTAACTTTATTGTTGAGATTACAGACGAAGGACTGCATGGGCGTGACCAGTTCAAAGGCATTGACCTCACCACACTCATTACAATCTAATCGCTGTTCCACGTGGAACGATGACAAAAGAGGAGAATCAGAAACGCATTGAGCGACTTAAGGCTATCGTGCTTAACATGCCGGAAAAGCCAGGAAGTTATCAGTACCATGACGAGCATGGCACGATAATTTACGTGGGTAAGGCTAAGAACCTGAAAGCCCGCTGCTCGACCTACTTCCACACAGAAGTAGACAGATACAAGACAAAGGTATTAGTGAGCAAAATCCATGACATCACCTACACCGTTGTCAAATCTGAAGCAGAAGCATTACTCCTCGAGAACCAGCTCATCAAACAATTCCAACCACGCTATAACGTTCTACTCAAAGACGGCAAAAGCTATCCGAGTATCGCCGTAACAAAAGAGTACCTGCCACGAATCTTTAAGACCAGGCACATCGACAGAAAAGGGGCGATGTACTTTGGACCATACAGCCATATTCCAACCATCAACGGGCTATTAGAACTTTTCAAGAACCTTTACCCTATTCGCAGATGTCACCAACCTATGACAAAGGAGGGGGTTGAAAGCGGGAAGTACAAGTTATGTCTGGAGTACCACATGAAGAACTGCTTAGGTCCATGCGTGGGATACCAATCCCATGAAGAATACATGCAATATATTGATACTGCAGTTCGAATCTTAAAAGGCGACACCACCACACTTCGGAAAGAGATGATGGCTCAAATGGAGCAGCTGGCTGCAGAGATGAAGTTCGAGGAAGCCGAGACTATCAAGCGGCGGTATGATCTGATTACCGCTCACCAGGAAAGGAGTCAGGTTATCACATCGACCGGACACAACATTGATGTTTTCTCCATCGAGAACGACGAACACGTAGCATACATCAACTATTTGCACGTCGTAGACGGAGCTATTAACCAAGCCTTCACCTTCGAATACAAGAAAAGGCTTGACGAATCAACAGAAGAACTGCTCGTACGAGGGATTATGGATATGCGCGACCGCTGGGGATCTGAAGCCAGAGAAATTGTATTACCGTTCCCCGTGGAACTTCCACTTAACGATGTGGAAATCACTATACCTATGCGAGGCGATAAAAGACAACTCTTAGCACTGTCAGAGCTTAATGTCAAACAGTATAAAGTGGACCGCCTGAAGCAACAGGACAAACTGAATCCCGAGCAGAAGTCTGTCCGATTAATGAAAGAAATCCAAGCGCATCTGAAATTAGATCGCCTTCCTTATCAAATAGAGTGCTTCGACAACTCGAATATCTCTGGTACAGATGCGGTAGCAGGGTGCGTGGTTTTCAAGAAATGCAAGCCCAGTAAAGGAGATTATCGCAAATACAACATCAAGACAGTACAAGGTCCAGACGACTACGCTTCAATGCAAGAAGTGGTGAGACGAAGGTATAGCCGCATGATAGAAGAAGGCACTCCCCTCCCCGACCTCATCATCACCGACGGTGGAGCTGGGCAGATGAGCGTTGTCCGAGCCGTCGTAGAAGATGAATTAGGGCTTGAGATACCCATTGCCGGATTAGCCAAAGACGATCGTCACCGTACACACGAACTGCTCTATGGGAACCCGCCGATGACCATTGCCCTGAAGCAAGACAGCGCTCTCTTCCGTCTCCTCACACAGATACAAGATGAGGTACACCGCTTTGCTATCACCTTTCACCGCGACAAGCGCAGCAAGAGCCAGCTGCGCTCGGAATTAGACACGGTTCCGGGCGTAGGGCCTAAGACAAAACAGGCCTTGTTAAAGGCCTTCAAGAGCGTCAAGCGCATCCGCGAGGCAAGCGAGGAAGAGCTGAGTAAGGTCATTGGCGTAAGCAAAGCCAAGGCCATCTACAACTACTTCACCCCAGGGAGTGATTGACCAGGAAGCAGCGAGATATATAATAATAGGTAACAACAGAATCAGATAAGACAAACGGATTAGCATAAAGCTATGCGAATCATTATTCAAAGAGCTAAAGGCGCAAGCGTCAGCATCGACGGGCGCACGACAGCCGAGTTTCAAGGACTTGGTTACGTCATCCTGTTAGGTATAGAAGCCACTGATACACAAGAAGATGTCGATTGGTTAGTACGTAAAGTATCTGCGCTTCGCGTCTTCGACGACACCGACGGCGTCATGAACAGAAGCATCCTGGACATTGCAGGAGAACACGAAGGAGAAGATGGTAACATCATCGTTGTCAGCCAGTTTACCCTCTTTGCCTCGTACAAAAAAGGGAATCGACCTTCGTGGCTACGCGCGGCCTCACACGAGATCAGCATTCCACTCTACGAGGCCTTTATCCAAAAACTTTCAGAGTCCATTGGACGGCCTGTAGGGCACGGTGAATTTGGTGCCGACATGAAAGTCTCGCTGTGCAATGACGGACCAGTCACGATTCTCATGGACACCCACAATAAAGAATAAACAAAAACAAGGGCGGAAACACATATCGAATGGTAGAAAGATCCATAACCATACTCGAAAACCTCGGCGTCGTCGCCATCATCGCCGCATTCGTCACATGGAACCGCTGGTATCAAATCTCCGATGGTCTCTTTTGGTTCGCAAGCGCATGCATCGTGCCTGCCATCCTGTGGAAACATCTTCAAGCCGGAGTGCTGAGCTGGCTCCCGGTCATTCTGCTATTAGCCCTCTACCTCATCATAGGTTTTTGGTGGTTCAACAGCCCAAAGATCAACGTCAGAATCCCCAAGCTACCACCGATAATCATCACGAGACAAGCGTAAACCAACAAGAAATTTGATAATCTGCCATGATGAAATTTACAACGAAAGACAGCCTATATAACCTGCAAATTACAGGTACGATATTAGCTGAAATCAGTTTAGTCGTCAAACTAATTGGATATGACAAAGGGACATGCGTGACCCTATGGATAATAAGTATAGTACTTGCCATGCCCTACATCATTTTCAAGGTATGGAGACAAGAAGATTGGACAAGCAAAGACTTATGGCCCTGGTCCATTCTTGCAGCGATCTGCATTATATACCTAATCATCAATAACTAACAAGAAGAAAACTATGGAACAAAACAAGTACGAACAAGCGTTGTCACAGTACAACCTGAATGTCAGCGATGTCGAGGTGGCCGCTGCCGTGAAAAAGATCATTGAGGAGAAAGTGCCCGAGAACGACACCCTCGACGTGAAGAAATTCCTGATGGGCAGTGTGGAACTGACCACGCTGAAGACCACAGACTCCGAAGAGAGCGTGCTGGCCTTCACAGAGAAGGTGAACAAGTTTTACCATGCATACCCCGATTTGCCACACGTGGCAACCATCTGCGTTTATCCCTGCTTCGCCGAGATAGTCTCTCAGAGTCTTGAAGTAGACGGCGTCGAGATAGCCTGTGTCAGCGGCAGTTTCCCGAGCTCACAAGCCGTTTTAGAGGTTAAAGTTGCCGAGACAGCTTTGGCACTTAAAGACGGTGCCACAGAGATTGATATTGTCATGAGCGTCGGTAAATACTTGAGCGGTGACTACGAGACCGTGTGTGACGAGATTCAGGAGCTGAAATGCGTGTGCGGTGACAAGAAGATGAAGGTCATCCTCGAAAGCGGTCTCCTCCCCTCTTGCACAGACATCAAGCGCGCCAGCATACTGGCCATGTACGCCGGAGCAGACTATATCAAGACATCGACCGGCAAAGAGAAACCAGCTGCCACGCCCGAGGCCGCTTACGTCATGTGTCAAGCCATCAAAGAGTATTACGAGAAGACAGGCATACAGATTGGCTTCAAACCTGCCGGCGGCCTCAACACCGTTCACGACGCACTCGTCTACTACACCATCGTGAAAGAGGTACTCGGCGAAAAGTGGCTGACGAACCAATGGCTGCGCCTCGGCACCTCGCGCCTGGCCAACCTTCTCCTCTCCGAAGTCGTAGGACAAGAGACCAAGTTCTTTTAACGTGAGAAGCTTTTACAGAAAAGCACCACGCACGTCTTAACAGTGCTCACATCAAGACGCTGAGAATCCAAAATTCCCGCATCGGCGTCGAGAGAAAAGCCCTTGCGCGAATCTCAGAGTGCCAAATCGAGGCTCAACAAACTCATTTATCGAGCGTTGAGCCTCTTTCTTTTTGCATCTTAGAAAAGAACTTCTGGAAGGCAATCGTTAAATTATGTTTCGATTTGTATAAATATCAGACATGGCAAGAGGCAGAAACAAAGAAAGCAGTATCTTTGCACTTGCAACGAAGCCGAGGTCCCATCCGAGAGCATCAAGCCGAGTGCACACGCGTGCAAACCACGAAACCCTGCACACGTGAGCAAGAGGAGGGAGGACTGCACACACGAGCAAAAGAGAAAAAGATTGCACACGCGAGCAAGAGAGTGAAAGAATGCACACGTGAGCAGGAAGAAGAAGAATGCACACGTGAGCAAATAAGATAAAGGGATGCACACGCGAGGGAACGTCATTGTAGGAACACGCGCGCGAGCAACCCACAAAACCATTAACACAGGAAAAATGAAAGTCATCATCGCCATCGACTCACTGAAAGGAAGCCTCACGTCGGCCCAAGCTTGTCGAGCAGCAGAAGAAGGTGCCCTGCAGCGTTGGCCCGCAGCAGAAATCGTATGCCTGCCCGTGAGCGACGGCGGCGAAGGGTGGCTGGAAGCCTTTGAGAAAGGGCAGCCAGGGAGATGGCACAGGCAAGACGTCACCGTTCACGACCCTTTGCAGAGAGAGATACACGCACGGTACCTTCAAGCCCAGGAAACGGCCATCATCGAGATAGCAGAAGTGTGCGGCCTCGCGCTCCTCAAGGCAGACGAGCGCGACCCGTTGCACGCCACCACCTATGGTCTGGGCGAGCTCATCGCAGAGGCCTACCTACACGGCTGCCGTAATTTCACCATCGGACTGGGCGGAAGCGCCACGAGCGATGCCGGACGCGGTCTGACAGAGGCGCTCTCCCCCACCCTCGCCAGCCTTCAGGCCCACTGTCATTTCACCATCGCCACGGACGTCACCAACCCCCTCCTGGGCCCACGAGGCGCTGCCGCCGTTTTTGCTCCGCAGAAGGGAGCCACGCCCGCCATGGTTCAGCTGCTGGAAGAGCGGGCACGGGCATTTGCCGAGGACAACGCCCGAAAGATGGGCACAGACTCCGCCATGCTGCCGGGCGCAGGAGCCGCAGGCGGATTGGGCTACGCTTTCATGCAATTTCTGAACGCAGAGCGCCGTTCGGGCGCAGAGCTGCTGCTGGAGGCCCTACACTTCGACAGCCTCATCGAGGGCGCTGACCTCATCATTACAGGAGAGGGCCAGGCCGACCAGCAGACGCTGATGGGCAAACTGCCGAGCATCGTCCTGCAATATGCGAAGAGAGCAGGCGTCCCCTGCCACCTTCTGGCCGGGCGAATCGACCCTGCCACCGACTTCCTTTCAGCAGGCTTCTGCAGCACTCACTGCATCAATCCCCCTACCCTGCCCCTGTCCGCCGCCATGCAGCCGGAAGTGGCCCGAGCCAACCTGACAGCCACGGTCAGCAGGCTTTAGACAAGCCGACACCAGACAGGGTCCGCGCAGGAAACCATCCCTCCGCGACTGCCCAGCAAGGCTATTTTTACGAAGAAAAACAATCTACAAGACGACCGAGCCTCACCTCGCAGAGGCACACGCTTCAGCGCCTTACCCCCGCCCCACCAGAGACCGTCTCACCCGAAAAAGCACAGCGCCTACCGCGCCAGCAGCTGTTCGCCGTGTGTCTTCGTCTTAATCTGTTTCGGCAGAAAGACGGCTTCTATCACACCCTCTTCGTCGATGATGAACGTCGTGCGGAGCGTGCCCATGTACTTACGTCCGTACATCGACTTCTCTGCCCAGACCCCCATCTGTTGAACCAGCGTGTGTTCGGTGTCTGCTATGAGGGGAAACGGAAGATCGTGTTTCGTCTTGAATTTTTGATGGCTGCCCTGGCTGTCCACACTCACCCCAACCACGGCATACCCCTTGCGGCGCAACTCTGCGTAGTTGTCACGCAGGCTGCACGCCTCCGCAGTACATCCAGCCGTAAGATCCTTCGGATAGAAATATAGTACCAGTTTTTGTCCTTTGAAACGTTCCAAGCGAATCTCCTGTCCGTTCTCGTCGTAGCCCAGAATCTCGGGCGCTTTATCTCCAATCTGCATAGTGGTAAATTAGAATGATGGAAGTATTCAATATCGTTTACAAGACGATTCGCAGATGCGATTCATCTCTTGCGTGAATTTGTATTCTTGGCTGCAAAAATATGAAACCTTTTTTAGAATTGTGCATTCTGAAAGGTTTTTGTGACTATTCGTGCCTTCAAAAGCACTTTTTCCTTAAGGAATAACAGCTAAACTTGCAAAAAAACGCACTTTTTACAAAAAAACACGTCCTACATGACGCGCACACGAACAAATATATCTATCTTTGCAGAACAAAATAAGCACGTTTCGCTGCTGAGCGTCCACTCACGTGTCTCATCAGACGCTATCTCCCCCCCGCCCTTCGCCCGAAACGACAGAAACTTACATGATAAAAAGCATTCATCATCAACAGCAAAACATGAGAACAAGACACTTATTCACCTTAGCCTTGATGCTGGCTACGGTACTCCCGGCCCACGCTCAGTGGGACCGTTGGAACAGCTACTCAGCTATCGAAGGTGTCATCGGCATCGCCCGTCAGAGCATCGCCTCGGCCGAGCGAAAGAAAGAGATGGAAATCCTGGCGCAGCAGAAAGTGCAGTTCGAACAGAGTTTCAAGGATGCCATGTCCGAGGCCAAGGCTTTAGAGAAACAAGAGAAATGGGAAGAAGCTCTGGAGAAATACGAGGAAGCCGCTAAGCTGAACTGCAAATACGGCTACACCGACCAGCGCTCGCTGTCACAGAAAATCACAGGTCTTTACGTCAAGGGCCAGCGCGAGGAAGACGGCCCCAGCGTCCTGCACAACAACGACGTGACGCTTCCCGACTACTCTGCCTACCGCTACGTCCGCGAAGACCCTATCTACGTGAACAAGAAAAAAGCTGTGGGCGTGAAGATCGTTCGTGTAGCCTGCTCTGCCAGCGAGACACGCGTGGAGATGGAGTGCGAGGCCCAGGTGCCCAACCACAGTGTCTATATGGCGGGTACCACCTATATCAAAGGCAACAAGGGTGGCAAGCTCGGCCTGACCAGCGTGCAGAACGTCACCGTAGCGCCGGCCTACACCTATATCCCATGGCCCTACCAGAAGCTGCGCTTCGCCCTCATCTTCCCCGCCCTGCCCGCCGAGGCACAGGAGTTCGACCTCATCGAGCCTACATCGACGTGGAAGTTCCTGGACATCAAATGTAGGTAGCTTTCCCTGCCATCCCGCGCAACACACATTTCAACCTAAATTATTTTCACCCTAACACCAACCCAAACGAATGAAAAAGAATCTTTTCTGGGTGCTGGCCGCCACCCTGCTCTGCGGCATCCTCACTACGAGTTGCGAAAAGAAAACCGAGGAGATACCCCTCATCCCCGGACAGGAGGAGCCCGAGAAGCCCGAGAAGACGCGTAAGCTGGAATCACTGAGCGTGAAATACGAGGCCAGTGCCTCTGAGGAGGTTCAGGCCAACTACCAGCAGGTCGGTACGGCCTATGTTCGCTACGTAGATGCCACTGGTGCCGTCAAAGACGAACTCTTCACCGGATCATTCACCAAAGCCATCGACATTCCCATCACAGAGAGCGGCGTGGATGCTGCCCTGCAGGTTATCATCGTTCCTAAGAATGATTTCGATATTAACTCTATTGGCGACAGTCTGAACGTGTCCACCAACATGACATTCTCCTTCGCCGTGAACTACGATGACGACACCTGCTCCGAGACGTTCGTCTTCTCCACCGCCAAGAAGGAGTGCGCTCCCATGCCCTTCTTGCGCCCCAGCAATTACAGCCGCTATGTGGATCGCTTCGGAGGCTTCGTACCTGCCATGGTACAGTTAGGCTTCAGCATCGAGAAGACCGAATACGGCACCTCCACCACCGGTCCCATCTATAGTGCCGCCACTTTCTGGAGGGATAACGCCTACAAGAAGTAAGGCCGCAGCGCCTCACCTCCTTTTTTTCATGTACCAGACACCCCTCGGGGGGGATGTGCCGCACACAGGCCGGCACATCCCCCCCTTTCTGTTGCCTTGCCCCCCGACCGCCGTCGCCGCCCTGCACATCCTCCCTCTTCGCCTGCGCGAGCCGTGCTTCCCGACAAAAATTTACCTGCAAAAACGCACGTCACGCCCCACGAACAGCAGACCCACCACCAATCCCTCCCATGAGGAAGGGGAAAAAGTGAAGAGTGAAAGACTCTCCCCCCGAACGAGTCCAGCCGGAACACTCAGTTCCGTCTTCCTCGCACCCTAAAGGGAGGGAGCGGTTACTTTTAAGAGCAGAGGACATGAATATCTTCACTTATCGGGTAATAGCTTCCTCCCTTTAGCGGATGGCAGGGAGAGTCTTTCACCCTTCACTTTCTCCCCTCCACAGGGAAGGAATAAGGTTGGGGCTGCAGGGGGGGAGTTTGTTCCATCACGATGGAATGATGGTTCCATCACGATGGAACGATGGTTCCATCACGATGGAACAAACAAAAGTGTTGGCACAGCCGAGCACCAGACAAGGGCGTGAGCGCCCAGACAGACAGGGCAGACACGCAGGAAGGAAGGGAGAAAAAGGAGACACGACAGCAGAAATATCACACAAATCTTTGTCCAATCAGGAGAGAAAACGTATATTTGCGGCATGAAACCGTCTATCAGCAGCATGAAACCCTATCAGCAATCCGACATAGGCAAGCGTCTGCTCACGACGTTAGCAGCGCTGTCTCTTATTCTCTGCACGGCCGTCGCCGCGCGGCACCCTGCACCCGTCTCGCCACCGGGCAGTGCCCAGCAGAAGAACGACCGCCCCTTCACCCTGCCTGCCGTCCAGGAATGGCGAGGCCAGACAGGCCAGTTTCGCCTGAAGGAGCAGGGCCGCATCGTCTTCACAGACACGCGTCTGAGCGGCAGTGCCGAGCGTCTGGCGGCAGACCTGCACACGCTGACAGGGCTGACGGTCACGCCCGTGCATGCGCACAAAGCCGCTGCCGGCGACATCCTTCTCGAGTACAAGCCCCTGAAGCGGATGAACGACGAGGCCTACACCATGGACATCAGCCCCAAGGGAGTCGCCATACGAGGCACGACGCGCGGCGTCAACCACGCCACGCAGACCCTGCTGCAGCTCCTGGACAAGCGCCTGCAGCCCGGTACGCCCACGGGAACGCTGCCCTGCGGACGCATCACCGACACTCCGGACTACGCGCTGCGAGGCATGGTGCTCGACTGCGGACGCAAATTCATCCCCATGGACTACCTGCGCCGCCTCGTGCGCACGATGGCCTACTACAAGATGAACACCCTCAGCCTACACCTGAACGACAACGGCTTCCCGGCCTATTTCCACGACGACTGGTCCGAAACCTACGCCGCCTTCCGCCTGCAGAGCGAACGCTTCCCGGGCCTCACGGCCGAGGACGGCCACTACAGCAAGGCCGAGTTCCGCCAATTTGTGCTCGACGCCGCTGAGCTGGGCGTGGACATCATCCCCGAAATCGACGTGCCCGCCCACAGTCTGGCCTTCAGCCACTACCGCCCGAGCCTGGGTTCGAAGGAGTTCGGCCTGGACCATCTGGACCTCGACAACCCCGCCGTCACGCCCTTCGTGGACAGCCTCTTCGCCGAATATCTCGAAGGCCCCGAGCCCGTCTTTGCCGGACCCCGCGTGCACATCGGCACCGACGAATACAGCAACAGCCGCCAGCAGACCGTAGAGCAGTTCCGCGACTTCACAGACCATCTCATCCGCCACGTGGAAGCGCACGGCAAGCAGGCCGTGATCTGGGGCGCACTGACCCATGCACAGGGACAGACGCCGGTGAAGGTGGACGACGTGCTGATGTACGACTGGTACAACGGCTACGCCCAGCCCGACTCCATGCACGCCCTGGGCTATCATCTCGTCTCCGTGCCCGACGGCATGGTTTACATCGTGCCCGCAGCAGGCTACTACTACGACTACCTGAACATCCCCTACCTCTATAAAAACTGGACGCCGGCGAACATCGGCGGCCACCGTTTCAAGGAAAGAGACCCGCAGATCGAAGGCGGGATGTTTGCCGTGTGGAACGACATCGTGGGCAACGGCATCGCCGTGGCCGACATCCACCACCGCACCTTCCCCGCCCTGCAGGTCATCGCCGAGAAGACGTGGAAGGCCGACACCGTGCGCACCTGTCAGCAGTGGCAGCGCCTGGCCGCCACCCTCGGCGAGGCACCGGGCACGGACGACCTGGGCCGCCATCCCGCAGGCACCGTGCTCGAAGAGCCCCTCGTGCGGCCCGGCTCCGCGCGCGCCATCGCCCACATCGGCTGGCCCTACCGCGTCAGCTTCGACATCGAGACAGCCCCCGACAGCAGACCCACCGCCGAGGCACGCGGCACAGCCCTCTTCCGCGACGCCGAGACAGAGTTCTATCTCGCAGACCCCATCACGGGGCGCATGGGTTTCGCCCGCGACGGCTACCTCTTCAGCTTCCGCCACACCCTCCGACCCGGCGTTCGCGAACACATCACAATCGAGGGCGACCAGCACGCGACGCGCCTCTACATCGACGGACGCCTCGTAGAGACGCTGGCACCCGTCACACGCCTCTACCCCAAGAACAAACCCTTCAAACTCATACGAACCCTACGCTTCCCCCTCCAGCATACCGACGCCGCCCTCCGCAGCCGCGTCACGGCCCTGCGAGTGGAAAGCCTATTCAACCCACAAGCACAATGAAAGAGATCTATCTGGCCGGCGGATGCTTCTGGGGCACCCAGCACTTCTTCAAGCAGGTGCAGGGCGTCCTGCAGACCGAAGTAGGCTTCGCCAACGGCCACACCGAGCACCCCACCTACGAAGACGTGTACACCGACACCACAGGCTACGCCGAGACCGTGCGCATCTGCTACGACGAGCACGTGGCCGACCTCACCTTTCTGCTCCGCCTCTTCTTCCGCGCCATCGACCCCACCAGCCTCAACCGACAGGGGCACGACACCGGCACACGCTACCGCACCGGCGTCTACTACACCTCGCCGGACGACCTGCCCGCCATCCGCCGCGTCTTCGATGAGGAACAGGCGCGCCTGAGCCTGCCCATCGCCGTCGAAGTGGAGCCCCTGCGATGCTTCTTCCCCGCCGACGAGCGCCACCAGGACTACCTCGACAAGAACCCCGACGGCTACTGCCACCTACCCCTCGAGCTCTTCGCCTACGCACGACAGGCACGACCCTCTTGACGCGACACAACACGCGCACACACAGAAAAACAACCTATCCCCCACTCAACACACACACAACACACACATGAAACACCGACACCTGCCGCACATTCTCCTCCCCCTTCTCCTCGCCGTCTTCCTCGCCGTAGCGGCGTGCACCCAGGCACCACAGCCCGCGCGCACGTCGCAGCCCGCAGACAGCCTCTACAGCGAGGCCGCCGTCATGGCCGTCTACGAGAAGAACCCCGAGGAGGCCCTGCGACGCATCGACTCGGCCGAAGCCCTCGGACGACTGCACGACTTTCGCGCCGCACGCTACCACGGCCTGACGAGCCTCTCACCCACCGACGAGCAGTGGCGCGACGACTACACCGACTTCTACGGAGCACAGGCCACGGCCTTCGCCGCAGACGCCTACGCACACCTCGGCGACACCGCAGCCGCCCACAGCCACCTGCGGCGCGCCTGACGAGGGTCGATGCAGAAAACGTCATTGCAGGTTCTATACTCACCACGAATGGTACAACCGCCACCGTGGACATTACAGACAACGAGTACAACGACGTATTTGCCGTTAAACAATCCGGCGGCTATAACGTCTGGGACGATGCCTGGTAAACGGACAGGCCGGACACCACACTGAATTCTTCGCAAGCATTACAGCGACTATCATCCGCCACGTGGATGGTAGTCGCTGTTGTTAATAGCAGAAGCATTAGACGGAGGCTGAACACACCTCAAGAAGAATGACGAACAGAAGAAAGGAAAGACTGCATGTTGATTCTTCATTGTTCATGCGTTCTGCCAGAAAGGCGATGCGATTCGGCCAAGAGAAAAGGAAATAAGCGCCTCCGTGAACGAGCGACACCTCTGGCAACGAAATCAGTTTCCCGGACAGGAATGGGCCTTCACCTTAGCCGAAGAAGGTCGGGTTCGCAGGCAGGGGAGTTTGTTCCATCACGATGGAATGATGGTTCCATCACGATGGAACGATGGTTCCATCACGATGGAACAAACTAAAGTGTAGGGCTTGGTGAGTAAATGTGAAGGATGTGACGGGCAAATCAGAGGGGCGTGTCGAGTAAATGAGAGGGGTGTGCAGGAGACAGGAAGAAGGCGTATGGGGCCTTTCCCCTGTTCTGGCAGAAGAATGACGGCTGTCCGCTACATATCTGCGAAAGAGAGATACTTAGCGGACGGGCATGGGATAAGGGGGAAACGGGGAGGCCCCCGGCCGCTGGCGAATACGCGCCGTGCGAGCTGTCTCTGCGCGAGCGGCCCTACTCTGCCAGCTGGTCGTAGGAGCGCTGCAGGATGGCCTGCCCGATGCGCGTCAGGGGGAGCAGCAACGTGGAGTCGCCGTAGAGGGTGGCGTGCTGCGCCTTGTTGTCATAGACGAGGGTGGTCTGCCGGTGGGGGCCGCACGGTGACGGCACGGTGACGACGAAGGCGTCGTTGATGGTGGAGTAGGCGAGGGGGGCGGTGTACGAGGGGCTGAGGACGTCGCGGCTCCACGGAAAATCGTCGTGAGGCAGTCCGAGCTGCGCGAGGAGGGTGGCGGGCAGGTCGCTCTGGTTCATGAGCGCAGAGACCGTCTGCGGGCCTCTGACGGCGCCTCCCGTCCACACCATGGGGATGCGGAAGAAGCGCGGATCCTCCCGGCGGTCTACGCCTCCGGCCAGGACGCCATGGTCGGGCACGACGATGACGAGCAGGCGCTCCCAGAGCGGCGTGCCGCGCAGCCGACGGATGAAGCGGCCCAGGTGGTGGTCGGTATAGCGGAAGGCGGCCACCATCTGGTCGGCATCGCCCGGCCGGCGGAAGGTGGGGGGCACGTCCCACGGCTCGTGGCTGCTCAGGGTGAGGGCGGCGACGAAGCGGGGCGAGGCGGAGGGCGCCGTCAGCTCGTCGAAGAGTCGCAGGAAGAGCAGGCTGTCACAGACGCCCCACTGCGCCGTGGCACGGTCGGCCCGCGAGAAGTCGACGTCGGCCGTAAGGTGCTGGAAGCCTGTGGAGAGGAGATAGCCCTTCATGTTGGTGAAGTTGATGTCGCCGCCATAGAGAAAGGACGTTGCGTAGCCTGCCTGCTGCAGCGTGCGGGCGACAGAGGGCAGGCGGCTGGCGCGTGCGGCCATCTTCATCAGGGAGTGCGTGGGGTAGGACACGTGACCGGAGAGCGTGCAGAGCGTGCCGCGGTCGGTGCGGAAGCTGTTGGACCGCAGTTCGGAGAAGAAGATGCCGGTGCGGGCCAGGCTGTCGAGGTTGGGGGTGATGGCGTTCTCGCCCGTCGGACCGCCCAGAGACGCCGTCAGCTGTCCGCCACAGCCCTCCCAGAAGAGGAGGAGGATGGTGGGGAAAGACGTTCCCTCCCGAACGAGCGGAAGGGACTCTCCCCCCGAAGGAAGGGACTCTCCCCCCGCCCTCCCTAAAGGGAGGGAGCGGTCACTTGTAAAAACTGAGGACGTGGTAATCCTGCTCTTGTCAGGTATTTGCTCCCTCCCTTTAGGG
>CAMVFC010000067.1 GCA_947166655.1 uncultured Prevotellaceae bacterium | reverse complement strand
TAAGGGTTTCGACCGAAACTGCCAAGGGTTTTGACCAAAAGTGTCAAGAGTTTTCGCGAAAAATGCCAAGAGTTTTCACGAAAAGTGCCTTGAGTTTTGCGCAAAAGTGCCAAAGAACCACAGATTCCAGACTCTCCCCCCGCCCTCCCTAAAGGGAGGGAGCAAATACCTGACAAGAGCAGGATTACCACGTCCTCTGCTTTTACAAGTAACTGCTCCCTCCCTTTAGGGAGGGCGGGGGGAGAGTCCAGGGAGAGTCCAGGGAGAGTCCAGAGTGGAATCTGTGGTACTGGAGAACTTGCAAAGTTGAATTGATCCGAATTTTCTGTAAGATTGACGGCACGATTGACGTTGATTGACGTCTAAAAATCATCAGGTAGTCGCTTTGTTTGCGTCGTCGATAGTATCGTCAATCTAAGCAAATAACGTCTCTCAATCTTAGCAAGAATGTCATCCCAATGTGAATATGACAAGGTATAATTTCGTAAAAATCGATAAAAAAAATTATTGGTGTCCGCTAAACATGTTTTTGTGTCGAATAATACAGGTTTGAGCAACAGACAAGCCCCCTTTTAAGAGGCGTCAACGGCTGTCCGCTAAAAATTCAGCCTCTCACACAACATAAACTTAACCAAGGATGGCGATATTTGCTATTTTGAGGCATATTCTGTCACTTTACATCACCCAAACGGCTACTTATACGTCCTGTATATCGGCTGTCCGAGAAAATAGTTGCCCCTGAAATCACTCAAGGTTTTTAGCGGACACCAATAAAAAAAATGACTTAAGGCAGTAAAAATTTGATGTTTTTCAAAATTAGTGTGTAACCTTGCAGACAAAGTTACAGTAATACGGGTGCTACATAGCATCTCTGAATGGAACAATAAGAGAAGCGAGTTGCTTATGTCAAAGCAGGTAATGGACAGAATAGATACACATTGTTATTTATAACTACTCTTCCAATTCCCGCAACAGGCCGTTGAGGATGTAGATGTCGCTCTGGAGTTGCAGACCGCTTTCGGGATTGGAGAGCAAGGAGTAAGTGTGGGAATTGTAGAAAAGGTCGAGGGCGCATTGCGCGCTTACTCGTCGTAGTGCTGGAAGAGGAAGTCGTTGTAGGGGTATTTCTGAACGTGCAGCTCGCGCACGCGATTATATAGGATGCGTTTAAGTTCCTCGATGTTCTCGCGTTCGCGGGCGCTGATGAAGAGGCAGTCGCCACCGAGGCGCGCCATCCACGTCTTCATGAGGTCGGACAGGGGGATGTTCTCCCGCGTAGGCGGGGTGAGGTCGTCCGGGTCCTTGGGAGTGAAGGTATAGGCGTCGATCTTGTTGAAGAGAATCATCGACGGCTTGTCGGCACAGCCGAGGTCGGCCAACGTCTTGTCCACCACCTTGATCTGCTCCTCAAAGTCGGGATGAGAGATATCGACGACATGCACAAGGAGGTCGGCCTCGCGCACCTCGTCGAGGGTGCTCTTGAAGCTGTCGATGAGGTCTGTGGGCAGTTTGCGAATGAAGCCAACGGTGTCGGAGAGCAGGAAGGGGAGATTGTCGATGATGACCTTGCGCACGGTGGTGTCGAGGGTGGCAAAGAGCTTGTTCTCGGCGAAGACCTCACTCTTGGAGAGGAGGTTCATGAGGGTGGACTTGCCGACGTTAGTATAGCCGACGAGTGCCACGCGTATCATGCGTCCACGGTTGCCTCGCTGTGTGGTCTTCTGGCGGTCGATGTCAGCGAGTCGCTGCTTGAGAAGACTCATACGGTTGAGGATGATACGGCGGTCCATCTCCAACTGCGTCTCACCGGGTCCACGCAGTCCAACACTACCCTTCCCACCTCCGGAGCCGGAGCCGCCACCCTGGCGCTCGAGGTGTGTCCAAAGGCGCTGCAGGCGGGGCAGCATATATCGGTACTGCGCCAGTTCGACCTGTGTTTTGGCGTTGGCGGTCTGAGCGCGCATGGCGAAGATGTCGAGGATGAGGGAGGTGCGGTCGAGAATCTTCACCTTCAGCACCTGCTCGATATTGCGGAGCTGCTTGGCGGTGAGTTCGTCGTCAAAGATGACCATTCCCACCTCTCTCTCAGCATCTTCCTCAGCGACGATATAAGCACGTATCTCGTCGAGTTTTCCCTTGCCCACGTAGCTGACCATCGAGGGGCCGTTGACGCGCTGCGTGAAGCGTTTCACGGTGACGGCGCCGGCCGTGGTGGCAAGAAACTCCAGCTCGTCGAGGTACTCGCGGGTGCGGCGCTCGTCCTGCTGAGGCGTGATGAGGGCCACGAGGATAGCGGTTTCGGCTTTCGCCTCAGTAATAACAAATTCTTTCATAGAGAATAAGGGAATAGTGAATGATGAGTGACGAATGATGAATGACGAATGACGAGTGACAAATGACGAATGACGAATGATGAATGACGAATGACGAGTGACGAGTGACGAATGATGAATGACGAATGACGAATGACGAATGACGAGTGACGAATGACGAGTGACGAATGACGAGTGACGAATGACGAATGACGAATGACGAATAATAATTACCATCAGCTGTTGAAGTCCACACAGCAATCACAAGTAACCCTTATTCGTCATTCGTCACTCGTCATTCATCATTAAAAGTAACCCTTATTCGTCACTCGTCACTTGTCACTCGTCATTAAAGTAACCTCGTCACTCTTCACGAGAGGGAACGGGGATGGCCTTTTATTTCACTTCGATCACCAGATATTTGCTGAGGCTCCAGAATTCCTGCGGCTTGGTGATCTTCAGAGTGAGTTCTTTCTTCTGGTCCTTGACGAGTTCGTAGGTGCCGGCGGGGTGGCTGGTGAGGAGCTCGGCTTTCTTGCTGTAGAGACGAATCTCCTTGTCGATACGGATATCGATGGGCATGAAGTAATCTTTCTTGAAGTTGCCGCGCGTCAGCACGTCACCCTTCTCAATAATCTTCTGCTCCTTGAGCTCCTTTCTGGTGCCGAAGACGAAATAGGCGGTGTTGAGGGCCTTGTCCTGCTCATCGATGGTCTGTTCGTTCTTGGCTTTCTGCTCTTCGAGGCTGCTGACATTCTGTCCGAGGCTGCTGATGCGTGCACCTTGCTCGGCAATGACGATGTTTTTCTCTGCCAGCTCAGCTTCAAGTTCCTGCACACGCTTGTTCTGCTGCTCGAGCTGAGCAGTAAGGTTAGCGATGGTCTTGTTGAGCTTGTCGGCATTGATGGTGGCCGTCTTCAGTTTCTCCTCGAGGCGAGCGATCTTCTCGCGATTCTGCTGCATGGTCTCCTGAATGAAGGTGATGTTCTCGCGAATGACATCGCGCGAAGAAGCGTTCTCGAGATTGCCATTGGCCACGGTGATGCGCCCTTCGGCTTCGTTGATTTGCTGGAAGCCTTCCTGCACCTCGTTGATGGTGCCCATAAATTCATTGATTTCGGCATCGCGGTCGGCCAACACACGGATCAGGGAGTCACGTTCCTGCTGAGCCTTCTGGCCCTGACCTCCATCACATGCCATCAGTGCCATCAGGCAGAGAGGCAAAAGAAATAGTAGTTTTTTCATCTTTGTGGTTAAAATGATTATTTATTTTTAAGGCTTTTCAGTTTTCTCTTTTCCTCCCAGGATGACGACGAACTCTCCGCGGGGGGCGTTCTCGGCAAAGTGGGCGATGGCGTCGGCCAATGTGCCGCGAACCACCTCTTCATGAATCTTTGACAGCTCGCGGCAGACAGCCACGGGACGCTCCGAACCGAAGACTTCGGCGAACTGCTGCAGACTCTTTAGGAGACGATGGGGCGACTCGTAGAAGACCATGGTACGCGGCTCATCGGCCAACTGGGAGAGGCGCGTCTGGCGGCCTTTCTTCTGCGGCAGGAAGCCTTCGAAGCAGAACTTGTCGCAAGGCAGACCAGAGGAGACCAGAGCGGGCACAAAGGCTGTAGCTCCGGGAAGACAGGTCACCTCAACCCCCGCACGGATAGCTTCGCGCGCGATGAGGAAGCCGGGATCTGAGATGCCGGGCGTGCCAGCATCGCTGACGACAGCTGCGGTCTCGCCTGCCTGCAAGCGTTCTACGATGCGCGCCACCGTCTGGTGCTCATTGAACTTATGGTAGGCGAGCATGGGACGGTGAATGTCAAAGTGCTTCAGCAAGAGGCCACTGGTGCGGGTGTCTTCTGCCAAAATCAGATCTGCCTCGCGGAGTACCTTCAGGGCGCGCAGGGTGATGTCTTCCAGATTGCCTACAGGCGTAGGTACGATATATAACATAGGGCAAAGGTAGACATTATTCTTGAAATGCGTCACGTATTCACGATTATTAACAAAGAAAAGGCCGTGCGAGCATGTTTTTCTGCGAAATTCTTTGGCCGAACCAAGAGAAAAACATAATTTTGACCCCCAAAAGCAGGTATCCTCATGACGAATTACAGAGAAACCAACGGCGAGTTGATGCGGCGCGGACGCGTGGAGGTGATCTGCGGGTCGATGTTCTCGGGCAAAACAGAGGAACTCATACGCCGCATGAAACGCGCCAAACTGGCCAAACAAAAGGTTGAAATCTTCAAGCCAAGCATCGATGTGCGCTACTCCGAGGAGGACGTAGTGAGCCACGAGGGGCACGCCATACCCTCGACACCGGTGGAGAACGCCGCCAGCATACTGCTGATGGGCTCGGATACCGATGTACTGGGTATCGACGAAGCACAGTTTTTCGACGAGCAAATCGTGGACGTGTGCAACGAGTTGGCCAGCCGTGGCATTCGCGTCATCGTGGCGGGATTGGACCTGGACTTCAAGGGGCAGCCGTTCGGCCCGATGCCTGCGCTCTGTGCCATCGCCGACGACGTGACAAAGGTTCACGCCATCTGCGTGCGTTGCGGAGCCTTGGCCTACTGCAGCCACCGCATCGTCGAAGGCGACCGGCAGGTCATGCTCGGCGAGACCCACGAATACGAACCTCTTTGCCGTCAATGTTATGCTGAAGCGACCCATCACCTTTGACTCCTTCATCCGCGGCCTGATGGCCCTGCTGGTGCTCGTGGGCATCGGACTGTTGCTGAACCGACTAAGCAGCGTGCTGCTGCCCTTCTTCATCGCCTGGCTGCTGGCTTACTTGATGTACCCGCTGGTGAAATTCCTGCAGGTACGCTGTCGGCTTCGCAACCGCACGCTGAGCATTATTGCTGCCTTGTTGCTGGCACTGGCCGCTTGCGTGGGACTGCTGATGCTGATTATTCCGCCCATCGTCAGCGAATTCTCGAGGCTGACCGACTTGCTCTCCCGCTACTCTGAACATTATTTCGGCGAGACAGGGCTGATGCCTTATATACAGCAATTTGTGGATAAGTACGTGGCTGAATACGAGAGCACGCTGCTCAGCCTCGTACAGGAGAAGAGCTTTATGGAAGCTGTGCAGGCCATTCTCGTACAGGTGTGGGACTTCCTGACCGGCACTATCAACTTCGCCATCGGCTTCATCAGCTCACTCATAGTGCTGCTGTACCTGTTCTTCATCTTACAGGATTACGAAGCTATCAGCGAGGGGTGGGTGCGATACATTCCGCCCAGCAGTCAGAAGTTTGTCAAGCAATTAGCGTCCGACGTGGAAAGTGGCATGAATGCCTATTTCCGCGGACAAGCGATGGTGGCTTTCTGCGTAGGCGTGCTGTTCAGCGTCGGCTTTCTCATCGTCGGTTTCCCGATGGCCGTGGGCCTCGGCATGTTCATGGGTTTCCTGAACCTCGTGCCTTACCTGCAGACGCTGGGGTTCGTGCCGATGGTGCTGCTGGCGCTGCTGAGCGCTGCCGACACGGGCGAAAATTTCTGGTGGATCCTTTTGCCAGCAGTGGCCGTCGTGGGCGTGGTGCAACTGCTGCAGGACACTTTCCTCGTGCCGAAGATTATGGGGTCGGCCATGGGGCTGAACCCCGCCGTCATCCTGTTGTCGTTGTCGGTGTGGGGGTCGCTACTGGGGTTCATCGGACTGATTATCGCCCTGCCGCTGACGACACTACTTATCTCTTACTATCGTCAGTTCGTGCTGGAAGAACCTGTCTCCGGGAACTGAGGCAGGAGCCAGAAGATGGCCTCCGGACCCAGATTAAACAGCAGGTCGGCAATGCTCAGATGTGCCTGGAAGCCGATGCGCGACGAGAAAACTTGATAATAAGGGCGGGCGGCGGTCTGAGGCTTCAACCGCGGCGAGAAAGCCAGGCGCAGATCGTCGACTGATGAGGTGGCTTTCACGTAGGACTCGGACAACGTCACTTCTTTCTCAATTTGAAGGAAGCGGCAAACCATAGCTCGCAGTGCTTCATTAAAATCCAGGAGGAAAGCGTGGTGGCGTTCATAGAAAGGCGCGATGTCATCAGCATAAAATTCAAAAAAAGGGCTGCGGCCATAGGCCGTCTGTAGAGCATTCCAATGATGGTGCTGCCACTGCCCGTGGTCGCTGATACGAAGGTCGCGCACGAGCGTATGGGAAGATGCCGCCTCGACGGGCAGCACCAAGTCCTGCACGCCATCCGGCATGACGATTCGGCAGCGGTTGCGCCACGTCTGCTTCACGTAATGCTCATAGCCGTCTACGATGGCTGTCTCATGTGACAACAGAGCTGCATACCAGTCAATAGGAGCCCAATAGGCCGTTGAAAGTAAGGCTGTAGACATACAAAATTCCTATTTTTAGCGTGCAAAGATACACTTTTTTCTTTTTTTCACAGCCTTCGCTTCCGTTTTTCACATAAAAAAATGTAACTTTGCAGCGCATTCACCCTTAAAGCAACAACTGAATTATGGATTTATCAGGACGAAGAGAGAGTTCAAACGTGGACGATCGTCGCCGCATGAGCGGAACAAAGAAAGCCGGACTTGGCGGGCTGGCCGGTGTCATTATCGCCTGTCTGATGGCCTGGCTATCGGGCGGCAACGTGTTCCAAGCCTTCCAGCAGGCAGGAGGTCTGGAAGCTATCGCCAACCAGAACGTCTCGACCAGCGAGACGCAGGAACGCGAATTCACCGAGGAAGAACAGGCTCTGGCCTTATTCTCCAGTCAGGTGCTGGCCAGCACAGAGGATATCTGGTCCGAGGTCTTCAAGACACAACTCGGTAAAACTTACATTCCGCCAAGAATGGTGCTCTACACTGGCAGCGTTCGCACGGGATGCGGTGAGGGCAACGCTTCTGTCGGGCCCTTCTACTGCTCGGCTGACCAAGCGTTGTACATCGACCTCTCGTTCTTCTCCGATATGAAAAAGACACTGGGCGCCGATGGCGACTTTGCCTTCGCCTACGTGATTGCCCACGAGGTCGGACACCACGTGCAACACCTCCTGGGCACGCTCAACAGTGCACACAGCCAGATGGCACAGATGAACGAGGCGCAATCCAACAAGGTCAGCGTACGTATAGAACTGCAGGCTGACTTCTACGCTGGCGTGTGGGGTCACCACGAGGGCAAGACCTTTGGCTCGCTGGACGATGGCGACTTGATGGAAGCCATCAACTGCGCCAAGGTCATTGGCGACAATTATCTCCAGGAGAAGGCACGCGGATACTCGCAGCCTGAGAGCTTCACACACGGCACATCTGCGCAGCGCATGAAGTGGCTTAAGTTGGGCTTGCAGACGGGGCAGATGAGCCGCGGCGACACCTTCAGTCTCAGCGAAAGCCAGCTGTAAGGCTGACAAGATAAGAGCACGGCCATCCCCAAAAGCACATTTCCGTCTCTTACTCCTTTTAGTATTATATTATAGCAACGAATTAAACGAATGTTCACTAGCAAGGATAACACGGCCTATTCGTTGAAATCCTGAAGCATAAAGCATCCCTTCGAGCCGAGTTCTTTTATTCCGATGTATAATAAATAACATGTCGCTTAATTCTGTTGAATTATTAAAAAAACAACTATTCTGAAGCATGGACGATAAAGTCGTGATGCAAGACGGCATCACCCACCACCTGAACCGTATGTATCAGGACTGGTTCCTGGATTATGCGTCATACGTCATACTGGAACGCGCTGTGCCGCATATCGGCGACGGCTTCAAACCCGTGCAGCGACGCATTCTTCACTCGATGAAGCGCATGGACGACGGGCGATACAACAAGGTGGCAAACATCGTCGGACACACCATGCAGTTTCACCCGCATGGTGACGCCTCTATCAAGGACGCCCTCGTGCAGCTAGGACAGAAAGAACTGCTTATCGACTGCCAAGGCAACTGGGGTAACATACTCACGGGCGACGATGCCGCAGCAGGGCGCTACATCGAAGCGCGACTCTCGAAGTTCGCCCTTGACGTGGTGTTCAACCCGAAGACGACGGAGTGGAAGCTGAGCTACGACGGCAGAAACAAAGAGCCCATCACGCTGCCCGTGAAGTTCCCCCTGCTGCTGGCACAGGGAGCTGAGGGCATCGCCGTAGGCCTCTCCTCGAAAATTCTGCCGCATAACCTTAACGAGCTCTGCGAGGCGGCCATCGCCTACCTGCACAACGAGCCGTTCCAGCTCTTTCCCGACTTCCCCACGGGGGGGAGCATCGACGTTTCGAAATACAACGACGGACAGCGCGGAGGGAGCGTGCGCGTGAGAGCCAAAATCGAGAAACGCGACTCCAAGACACTGGCCATCACAGAGATTCCCTTTGGCAAGACGACAGGGTCTCCGCAGAAGCCCAGCCAGTTCATCGACAGTATCCTGAAAGCCGCCGAGAAAGGAAAGATCAAGGTGCGCAAGGTAGAAGACATGACGGCGGCCGGCGTCGAGATTCTCATCCACTTAATGCCCGGAGCCAGTTCCGATAAGACAATCGATGCACTCTACGCCTGCACCGACTGCGAGGTGTCGATTTCGCCGAACTGCTGCGTCATCGACGACCGCAAGCCGTGCTTCCTCACCATATCGGAGGTGCTGGAGCGCTCCGTAGACAATACAAAGGAACTGCTGCGTAAGGAGCTGCTGATCCGAAGAGGAGAACTGATGGAGGCCTTGCATTTCGCATCGCTCGAACGCATCTTCATCGAGGAACGTATCTACAAAGGGAAACCTTTCGAGAACGCCAACTCGACCGACGAACTCTGCAATTATATCGATGAACGTCTGACGCCCTTCTACCCGCAGTTCGTGCGCGAGGTGACGAAAGAGGACATCCTGCGCCTGCTGGAGATCAAGATGCAGCGCATCGCGAAGTTCAACAAGGACAAAGCAGACGAGGCCATCGCACGGATGAAAGAGGAGATTGCCGAAATCGACCGAGACCTGGCCAATATGATTGAAGTGACGGCCAACTGGTTCCGATTCATCCAAGAGAAATACGGCAAGGACCATCCGAGACTCACTGAGATTCGAAGTTTCGACAGCATCGAGGCTTCGAAGGTCGTCGAGGCCAACCAAAAGCTGTACATCAACCGCGAGGAGGGCTTCATCGGCACCAGCCTGAAGAAAGATGAATTCGTCTGCAACTGCTCGGACCTCGACGACGTGATCCTCTTCTACAAGGACGGCACCTACAAGGTGATACGCATCGGCGAAAAGGTGTTCGTCGGAGAGACGGAACGCTCCACAGCCGAGAAGCGTAAGTGCCAGATTATACACGTGGCGATCTTCAAGAAGGGCGACACGCGAACCATCTATAACTGCGTTTATAAGGACGGACGCGACGGCGCGTACTACATCAAACGTTTCAACGTGACCAGCGTCACACGCGACCGCGAATATGACCTCACACGAGGGAAGCCAGGAAGCCGCGTGGCCTACTTCACCGCCAACCCCAACGGAGAAGCGGAGGTCATCAAGGTGACGCTGAAACCGAACCCGAAGCTAAAACGGGCCTTCTTCGACAAAGACTTCAGCCAGATCATGATCAAGGGACGGGCCTCGATGGGCAACCTGCTGACGAAGCTCGACGTAGAGCGCATCGGACTGAAGAGTCACGGCAGCTCGACGCTGGGAGGACGAAAGGTGTGGTTCGACTGGGACGTCAAACGACTGAACTACGACGAGCACGGGCAGTATCTGGGTGAGTTCCACAGCGACGACACGATTCTCGTCATCCTGAACAACGGCGAGTTCTACACCACCAACTTCGACCTCAACAATCATTACGAGCAGGAGTTGATGCGTATCGAGAAATACGAGCCCTCTAAGGTCTGGACAGCTGCTCTCTTCGATGCCGACCAGGGCTATCCCTACCTCAAACGCTTCACGCTCGAAGCCACAGCGCGACACCAGAACTTCCTCGGCGAGCGCACCATAGCCCCCACGACGACCGCCGAGGCAGCACAAGCGGGAGCCAGTTGTCTGCTGCTGCTCACCGACACCGTCTATCCGCGACTGCTCGTACGCTATGGCGCGCCAGACGACTTCCGCGACCCTATAGAGATCGACGCAGAACAGTTTATTGGGCAAAAGAGCTTCAAGGCGAAAGGGAAACGCATCACGACGCTGGCCGTGGACGCCGTGGAGGAACTGGAGCCGACACGACAGCCTGAGCCTGTACAGAGCGATGGGGAGAGCGGAAACGACGACCCCGACGACGCAGAAAACGACGGCGAGGAAGAAGAGACGGGAGCGGCACCGGCGAATTCCATCGATCCCCTCACGGGACAGTTCAATCTTTTTGACTCATGAAATACGCTGCACGCTGCACGCTGATAGCCCTTTGCTGTGCTGCAGGGAACATAGCAGCACAGGAGGCGCCTCCACGCACCTCAGCCCACGTCATCGGCATCGGCGGCGCCAACCACCTCGACACCTATCTTTCACCCCTCAACTACACGGGGCCGCAGTTCCATTACCTGCACGAGAGCCTGCGCCCTACATCGCTCTTCGACGGAAAGGTCAGTTTCCAGAGCATCACGCACGTCGAAGGTTCCGTCACAAAGAACCGACCGGAGAAAGCCGACGACCTCGGAGGAAGCCTGTCCTTCGATGCTGCATGGCACTATCACCTGCTGACGGACCGCCCCCTGGAGGGCTTCCGCCTGATGCTGGGACCTCAGATAGGCGGTACGCTCGGCTTCCTCTACAACACCCGTAACGGCAACAACCCCGCACAGGCGACAGCCGAAGTGCATCTGTCGGCATCTGTGGCAGCCCTCTACGGTTTCCATCGGTGGGGGCACCGCTTCACGCTCCGCGAACAACTGGACCTGCCGCTCCTGGGGGCCATGTTCTCGCCCGCTTACGGGCAGTCGTACTACGAACTGTTCTCCCTTGGCCACACCGACCATAACGTCCGCCTGACCACACCCTTCAACGCGCCCAGCCTGCGCAGTCTGCTAACATTTGACTTTCCTGTGCGCAACAACACGTTCCGCATCGGCTATCTCGCAGAGATAAGACAGAGCCACATCAACCACATCAAACGGCACAGCTACACACACGCCGTTCTCATCGGATGGGTGCGTCACTTCACCCTCCTTCCCCACCGCCAGGCCATGAGCCGCGGATGCGTCTTTTAATTCAAATGTACGGAATCCCCCTGACCAGACGGACTCTCTACCGAACGAGTCCAGCCGGAATACTCAGTTCCGTCTTCCTCGCGCCCGTGAGGGAGGGGAGAGTGAAGAGTAAAAAATGAAGAATGAGATTTACTTTTGAAGACTGTATGCATGTCAATAGCTAATAGTAACTTTAATTCTTCATTCCGAGCGAAGCGAGATTCTTCACTCTGTCGTCGGTGGACGCAAAAGACGATACAAATATGAACCATCTATTACGCCACGCCCTACAAGGCACCACTTTATTGCTCTTCACCGTATGCGCGGCCTGCGTGCAGGAACCGCAGCTGGCCGACACGCCCGAAAACAATCTTGAAGCCCTCTGGCGCATCATCGACGAACACTACTGTTTCCTCAGCTACAAGAAGCAAGCCATAGGACTCGACTGGGACGAGGTGCACACCCGCTATCGTGCACGGCTCAACGAGAAAATGAGCTCCACGCAGCTCTTCGAGGTGCTCGCGGAGATGCTCTCGGAACTGCGCGACGGCCACGTGAACCTGTACGCCGCACACGACGTTGCACGCAACTGGTCGTGGTACGAAGACTATCCCACTAACTTCTCGCAAGAGCTGCAAGACGCGTACCTGGGCACGGATTACCGCATCGCCTCGGGAGTAAAATACCGCATCCTGCCAGACAACATCGGCTACCTTGCCGTCAGCACCTTTCAGAGCAGCATCGGAGAGGGGAATCTCAGCGAAGTGCTGCACTATCTGCGCACGTGCGACGGGCTCATCGTAGACGTACGCAACAACGGCGGAGGCGACCTGACAATGGCGGAGCGCCTCGCGCAGCGCTTCACCAACGAGAAGCTGCACGTGGGGTTCATCTGCCACAAGACAGGCACGGGACACGACGCCTTCTCTGAGCCCGAAGCAGAGTATCTGGAACCGGCCGACGGCGTACGGTGGCAGAAACAAGCCATCGTGCTCACCAACCGACAGTGCTACAGCGCCACCAACACCTTCGTCCGCGACGTCCGCGAATGTCCCAACGTCACCGTACTCGGCGACCAGACGGGAGGAGGCAGCGGACTGCCCTTTTCCTCAGAGCTCCCCAACGGCTGGAGCGTACGATTCTCCGCCTGTCCGATGTTCGATAAAGAGATGTGCCACATCGAGTTCGGCATCGCGCCCGACACCCTCGTCCTGCTGACCGACGAGGACAAAGCACGAGGCCACGACACCCTGATCGAGACGGCACGCAAGATTATCGCTAAGAACGAAAAAAAGGAGCTGCCTGGCAAGAATCGCTCAAGAGAACTGCGCGGGAAGGAATAAGAAATCGAGAAACCCTTTAACGCAGAAACGGCAGGACTGAGCAAAGACCTACCAAAGCCCATGAAGACAAGGTGTCTTATCAACGCAGACAGTCTGGCTGCTGAATCCTACGGGCTTTGCCCAGCTGCTTGGATGAAAGAAAAAGCCTACTATTAAAGAATCATTCCTGCAACAATTTCAAATGAAAAATCTTATTCAAATGAAAAGAATCTTGCTTGCAGCACTGCTCATTTGCAGCATCGCACAATGCCCCACAATGGCGCAATCCACCGCCACCGACATAATCAGCCAAATGGCGCCGGGTTGGAATTTGGGCAACACCCTCGAAGCTAAGCACTGGAACGGTGCCGACCTCTTCAACAACAATGCAGGGCTGGATGCCGAAATCTCCTGGCAAGACACGCGCACCACCCAGAAAATCATCGACTTCGTCAAGGCGCAGGGATTTCGCTCGGTGCGCATTCCCGCAGCCTGGGTATGCGGCCACATAACCAACGCTTCGACCTACACAATCGACAAGTCGTGGCTGCATCGCGTGAAACAAGTAGTCGACTACTGTATTGCCGACAGCTTGTACGTATTACTGAACGACCACTGGGATGGCGGTTGGCTCGAGAACCACATTACCGACACGGATACGGCCACGGTCGAGAAAAACAAGGCGATACTGACTGCCATCTGGACACAGATAGCCGAGGCATTTCGCGACTACGACGACCATCTGCTTTTTGCTGGGCTGAACGAACCTAATACAGAGGATACGCCGAAGGCATCTACCATTAGCAACCTGCTGATGTACTGCCAGACTTTCATCAATGCCGTACGCGCCACTGGTGGCAATAACGCTACTCGCGTGCTGGTGGTACAAGGACCATCGACCGATATCAACAAGACTGTAAAATACGCCTCGCAATACCTCAAACTCAACGACCCTGCCGACAGACGGCTGGCCATCGAGGTACACTACTATCTCCCCTGGCAATTCTGGGGCATGGAGAATGATGAATCGTGGGGAAAAGTCTTTTATTATTGGGGAAAGGGCAACCACCTCAGCGGTTCGCAGCATAATGCCAACCATAGCGAGGAGGACTTTATGAAGCAACTGTTGGAGAAGATGAAGAAGAACTTCGTCAACAAAGGTATGCCAGTGGTCATCGGCGAGTTTGGCGCCAAATGGCGCAACCTCAGTGGCCTGAAAGGCGAGAGTCAGGAGAAGCACAATGCCAGCATCCGCGCGCACTATCGTGAGATGCACCGCTTGTGCAAGGAAATGGGAGGCATGGTACCCATGGTGTGGGACAACAACGAACGTAGCCCATGGGACGCGAAGGGTACATTTACCATCATCGACCGCAGGAACATGACCGTCTTCGGGCTTCCCGCCCTAACGGGCATTCAGGAGGTGTGGCCCGCCCCGACAGACGATTCGACAAGGCAGCCACAAGCCGCAGTCGACTGCGCTCCCCTCTACAACCTGCAGGGACAGCGCATGACCAGGAACGCCGACGATGGTGTCCTACCTAAAGGTATATACATCAGTTGCGGTCGCAAGTTTTTGTCAATCAACAAATAAGTATTCAGCCGCGACTAAAGAGTGACAAAGTTCTTCGCAGAGCAAAGCGCCGAGTGAAGGACTCCAAAGCAAGCCATCATCCCGTAAAGAGAGATAAATATAAAAATGTCCGGGGGCTGAAGGCATAGACTCTCATCCAACCTCCAACCCCCAGGACGGGAGGGAAATAAACGTTCTTTAGAAGACAACCTTACGGCCACCCACAATGTGAACGCCCTTGCGTGGAGCAATGACCTTTTGGCCTGCAAGGTTATAGACGGCACCGTCCTCGGCAGCTGCCTTCATGCTGTGGACAGCAGTGACGCCAGGAGCATTCAAGCGGAGAGGAGCCTTCAGCGAACCAATACGTCCGGTGTAGGTTACAGCTTCACTGATGGGACTGAACTCGCCGGTGAACTTGTTGTAGAGGCGGAAGGTGACCGTCTCACCTGCCACACCGGCCACATTGATGAACATCAGGTCGCAGGTAGCCAACGAACCGGTACCGCGGCACTCGTCGCCTACGAAGGCACCCACAAGATAATTCTCGGGGTTACGAAGGCCATCAATGGTGGCCACAATGGGCATATTGTCAGCGAAGCGGGCCGACTGGACTTCCCACGGACGGATGCTGTTCTTGCCACGGATGCCCTTCGGAGCGTCGGTAGGCTTATAGCAAGCGGGAACATCGTTGAAGGAGAAGACTGCAGAGAGCATTTCAGCACCGGTATTGTGGTAGATGTAGCCCTTGCCGGCTTCGAAGGTAAAGCCTTCAGTGCTCTCCCACTTGCCCGTTTCGGCGTTGAACACGCAGAACTGGTCCTTACCGAAAATCATATCACCTTCGTTGGCGGCCAGACCTGAGAGAGCTGTGTTAAGCTCGTCCAGCGTCAGAGTGAACTCATACGGATTGATTATCCAGGTATAGCCTGCAGAGAGACGGAGGGCGACGAAGGGGCTGCGAGGATCGGGGCAACCGAAGTTCAGCGTGCGGGCACCCGTGCTGTTCATCTTATACATTCCGTCGTCGGGCAACAGATTGGTGAGGTCACCGAAGAAACCGTATGTCGGGTCGTTGAAGAGAATCTTATCTTTCGAACGAATCTCGATGATCTTCTTTTGACCATCAGCATCCTTCATCTGATCGACGATGGTGCCGTTGGGCTTCAACTCATAGCTTGCGCCGGCGGTGCCGAAGACGGAAGTCCAGTTCCAACCGTCGGCCAAAGCAATCTCGACAGGCACTTCAAGGTAAGAGGCGACGGGACCTGCTTCGCCCATCGATGCCATCACTACGCCGTCGTAACTGACTGTGAAGGCGTGACGTCCTACATACTTGCCGCGCAGCGTCAGCGTCGTGCCCTCAAGCTTGGCAGTGAAGGGGGCATCGGTGTTCTCCATCTCGCCCTCGGGCTCGAAGGAAAGCTTGCTGGCATCGAAATGAGAAGCGCCGGAAGTAAAGGTGAGCAGCTCACCCACATGGTCGGCATCCAGTTGGAAGGTCTTGTCTTCCAGCAGAGAGAGCGTGATATCACTGGCGGGGGTGAAGACTACTGGCTCGGAAACTGTAACAGTGAGTGTAGCCGTAGCTTCCTCAGCGCTGTTCGTACATATAAAGGTATAGACGCCCTCGCTTTCGAAAGTGTAATCGGCACCTGCACCCACCGGCACAGCAGGATCCTGTTCCTCATTGCCAATTTTCGTCAATATCCACACAGCTGTCTGGTCCGTAGCAGTCTCAGGATTCCAAATGACAGTGACGGGACGAATCAGCGTCAGGAAGCTGTCACCAACCTTAGCATTCAGCGCACTCACGGGCTTCTCATTCATCACCAGCGAGATGCTGGTCACAGCCACGTACGCCTGTTCAATCTTCACTGTAGCTTGTGTCTGAGACAGGAATGCGGGGTCGCCCGGAGCACCAGTAAGATCATTGGGTGCATAAGAGGCTGTCAAGCCAAGAAGAATGCCCTCTTCGGGCGTAGAAAGGGTAGTGGTGGTCAACTTGTCGTCTTCGATGGAAGCGATGTAATCCATCAGATAAGCATAGTCCCACGTCAACACCAACGGTGTTTCCGTCTGGTCAAGAGTTGCCTGAGGTTCGGCAACTTCCTTGAACTTAGGTGCTTGTGTGGTCTCATCCAAATCATTGGGATCATAATATCCATAAATCAGAGATACATGCTGCTTCAGATCATAGTCCGCTACGGGCAGCATCCCGTTGATATTGATATCCGAGAGTGCCACGCTGTCCAGCGGCGTCAGCGTCAGTGCGGTGACGGGGGTGGTCTCATAGCCGTAGGTGAAAGTCTGCTTAAAGACGTACGCCAAGGAGTTATACATCACCTTAATGGTCACCTCTTTTCCGGCGTCTGCTTTCGTTCCATAGATGTCCAGTTGGCGAACCATCAAAGGGGTAGTGCCTGGTTCGAGGTCGTAACTTGACTCTTCTGTGACCACTGCTCGCAGCGTACCATCGATGTATGCAGCCACCTGCATCTCGATAGGAGCCGGCAGAGCCGAAGCGTCCACGCCATCCACGGAAATCTTCAGCGGCAGCACAAAACGGTCTTCATAACCATCAGCACCGCCAAGCACATTCGTTGTGGGATTATCCCATGCCGCAGCAGTCAGCGCCGCCAGCAGCAGGCTCAATGTCAATAACGCTTTTCTCATAATCTTTCGGTATAAGTAGAGTTGGATAAATTATTAGGTACTTCGGTTCAGCCGATTCAAAGATTTTCGCTGCAAAGTAAGCAATAAAATATCAGTCGCACTTATCAAATCGCGTCAAAAAGTTTTCAAAAACGAGCAAAAACAGGCATCCGACTTGTCAACACGCGCCAAACTAAAAAGATTTCACGCTCTGTATCAACTGCTTCCACTATACAAAACAGACAAAACAGCACTACAAGAAAAAGAATATCAGCATCAGGGCAGAAGGACGTTCTGTCGCGTTATTGGTGATCGGGCAACTGCTTTTGAGCTCAGAGACACGAAGTCACAGAACAATCACTTTCACTCTGACCCTTAGCGCAGTTCTGCCCAAACTCTTTCATAACTGACGATGCAATCGCTGTCCAGCCTGCCCTACCCCTTGGTCAGCCTTAATAATCGCATCGTCATTGTAGGTCCGAATTACATTGTGTTGATCAATCACGACATCAACGACTTGGAAGCGCGCCTGGCCGAAGACAAGGTGCGCCTCATCTTCCTGAAAAAGGACGGTTGCACACGCGACGCCCGCCGTCATGATGGCACCCCACAAGACAGAACTCAGTCGGGCACACAACACGGACATCAAGGTCCTCGTGGTCGCCAGAAAGGACACCGCCTGCGTAGTCACCTTCTGCCTGCACAGAACCGAA
>CAMVFC010000066.1 GCA_947166655.1 uncultured Prevotellaceae bacterium | reverse complement strand
AAGAATCTGTTAAATCTGTGTAATCTGTGGTACTGGAGAACTTACGAAAGTTGAAAATATTTATTAATGACGAGTGATGAATGATGAATGACGAGTGACGAATGATGAATGATGAATGATGAGTGACGAATGACGAATGACGAGTGATGAATGACAGGCTCTTATGCCGCTCGCTGCCCCAATAGTTCATTTTTCAATGTCACAACAGTCCTCCCACGTTGGTCTTGCTGGGCTTGGGTGCGGGACGCACGGCCTCGCCGTCTGTCAACGTGTTCACCCCGGAGACGACAATCTGCTCGCCGGCCTTCAGGCCCGAGAGGACCTCCACGGTGCCATCGTTGTGCACGTGGCCGAGGGTGACCGCCGTCTGCCGGGCCTTGCCGTCGGCATAGACGAAGACGGAGGACGTGTCGCCGGAATGGTGAACAGCACTGATGGGGATGCTGATAGGCTTGCTGCCGTCGCTCTTGTAGCTTAGGCGTACCATTGTGGACATACCCGGTGTGATCTGCGGATGGCGTCCGAGCAGGCCGAGACGCACCTCATACAGTTGGTTGACGTTGGCCTGGCGTGCGATGCTCAGGAGCTGCAGGGGGAACTGCTCGTCGGGCAGCACGTCGAAGCGTGCCGAGAAGGAGGCAAACTGTTCGCGTCGCAGGTTCTCCGAGGCAGGGATGTTGATGATGACCTCGGTCTGTCCGTCGCCGATGAGGGAGACGATGGGCATTCCTGCGGCCACGGTCTCGTAGCTCTCGCGCATCACGGACTGCACATAGCCGTCGAAGGGCGCGCGCAGCACGCAGTCTGACACCTGGTCGCGGCAGTGCTGCAGCTTCTGTGTAATCTGCTGCAGACCGTAGCGTGCCTTGTCGTAGTTGTTGGCTGTGCCTACGCTGTCGGCGTAAAGCAACATCACACGCTCCGCCTCGGCCTTCACCTGTGTGAATTCCGCCTCAGCTGCCATCAGCTGCACGCGGTAGTCGCGGTCGTCCATCTGGGCGATGACCTGCCCGCGTCGTACGTGTTGACCTTCTTTCACTGTCACGCGCAGCAGCGTTCCTGCCACGCGGAAGGCTACACTGGCCTCCTCGCTGGCGCGCGTCCGTCCCGGGTACGTCATCATGTTGTCGACCTGCGCGCCGGCGATGGTCTGCAGCAGCACAAGGCGCTCCGCCGGTGCCGCACTCTTTTCCTTGGCACAACCCGCCAGCATCAACGCTGCAGGCAGCACAAGACTCCAAAACATAGTCTGTTTCATTGCTAATTGTTTTTTATATAATTCATTTCTCATTTCATTTTTTCATTACTCCCAGAGCCTGATGCCGAGGAAGGCGCGGGCGCGCCATTTGTTCTGGTTGATGACCACGGCATCGTTGTCGAAGATGGAGTTGTTCATCACAAGGGTGGCACCGGCAAAGTAGCGGGGCGAGATATTATAGACGATAGCGGCGCGCTCGTTGAAGATCATGTTGAAACGCATGTGGTGTGCATGCTTGCGTTCGCCGCGAATCGTTATGTTGTTGCGATTGATGACCACGAAGGTGGGCAGTGCCGAGAAGTGTAGTAACCACCGCCGGCCGAGCACCCAATTGTAGCCGTAGCCGCCTCCGATGCCGAAATGACCTGCATAGATGCGGATTTCAGGAGCCTCTGGGGCCCGTGCCAGCAGGGCGTCCGTGGTCTTGATGCTTCCGGCCTGATAGCTGATGCCAGCGAGCCACGACCCTGCCGAACGCCGCTGTATGTAGCTTTGTGTGAAGGCCGCGGGGAAGGAGAAGCGGCGATGGTTGAAGGTGTAGTAACCCGCGAGATTCAGAACTTTCAACGAGACATCGCCAGGCATCAGGTGTCGCTCTCCGAGGTCGCCGTCGATATCGCCGGAAAGGGACTCCGAGCGCTGGTAGCTGAGGTCGAGGCTCAGCCGGCTGCTGTAGTAGTTAAGGTTGAATTCGTAGTCCTTGTACACGCCCTTCAGCTTGGCCGGGTTGATGGCCACGGCAGCAGACAGGCCGCGGTAGGAGGCTGCAAAGCTGATGGTGGTCTTGTGGCTGGTATGGAGGTCGGCCTTGGAATAGATGTCATTGACGGTACCCTTCGCATGAAACGTGTTGCCGGTCTGGTTCAACCGTGCCTTCAGCGTCAGTCGCCCTGGCGGACGGACGACATAGGCGGTGTCGTAGGGCGTCGTGTAGTAACGAGCCGTCAGCACGCTGTCCACGCGCGCCCTGCGGTCGGCCATACTCACCGGCTGAGCTATCAGCGCAGCTGTCGGGACGACGAGCACTGCCGCCAGCAGCACGAAGTGTCGAAGGATGTCAGAACTCATAGCCGAGGTTGACGTAGAAATAAGGTTTCTTGGTGCGGTTGCTGTAGCCTGCCGTAGCGCCGATGGGCCCGAACATTGTATTGTAGAAATAAGCCAGTTGTCCGCCGATGATTGTCTTGTTCTCGAAAATCTCACTCAGCTTACCGGCCTGCTCAGCCCCGGCGATGCGCAGCAGCACGTAGTTGCGGCTGCCGATACGCTGCTGTGCCTGTAGCTGTGCGGCCACAAAGTGACGACCCACGTACTCCATGTTGCCGATGCCGGCGAAGGGCATCTGCTGCTCCACGTAATGCCCGAACCAGTCGCCTCCGATGGCGTTGACGAAGACGGTCGGCACGACGTCGCCAAAGAGCAGACGTCCGTAGAGCATCGGCTGGAGCACGAAGCGCCGTCCGAGAGAGAACGACATGCGCCAGTCGGCACTCACGTCGCTCAGGCCCGTCTTGCTGCCTACCTTCGTGCCGCCGGCATCGCGCACGTCGAGACGCGCGAAGTCATTGGTCATATAGGCATAGCCTGCGTGGAAGCGTGCTCCACGTGTGGGGAAATTCCAGTCGTCCTCGCTGCTAAAGCTCAGCCGAGCGCGGTAGCTGATGAAGTGTTCGTTCTTCAGGGTCACATCCCGTGCCTCTGCCGAACCGAGTGTGTTGCGATAGTGCATGAAATCCCACCGCAGCCCCATCTGGAGGTTGAAATGGCGCAGGTCGAAGTTGATGGGCAGGAACTCGCCCTGCAACTGATTATAGAGGACGTTGTAGTCGCGCTCGCCGTCCACGTAGATGTCAACGTCGTTGCGGCGGAAGGCGAGGCTCAGCGTGGGACGTGTGAAGCTGCGGGGATGGATGGTGAGGTCGCCCCTCGCCACCAGGCGTTTGCCAAGCCGCAGTGTGAGGTCGGCATTCATGGGAATAGCTGTCTTCATCGGTAGACCGAGGCCCACCTGTACGGCGGCGTACTCCTCGGTATCATAGCGCAGACC
Organism: uncultured Prevotellaceae bacterium; assembly: GCA_947166655.1. Classification (GTDB taxonomy): domain Bacteria; phylum Bacteroidota; class Bacteroidia; order Bacteroidales; family Bacteroidaceae; genus Physcousia. The sequence continues at coordinate 14,842 of CAMVFC010000066.1, read as the reverse complement.
CACGTGAAGCTGCACTGACTTCCGCGCTCCTGCCGTGAGGACGACGCGCACGCCGTCGCCGTCGGGCACGAGGTTACACGCAGCCGTAAGGTAGAAGAGGTCTACGCGCATTGATGTCGTGAGTGCCTGTTCCAGCGCGGCATCGATGCTGTCGGTGTGGTTCAAGTGGAACTTCTGGCGAAGGAAGCGCTCGGCCTGGGGAGTCATGTTCTCGAAGGTGAAGGCGGTGACCCGCATTTTCTCTGTCAGCACCCGGGGCCGCAGGGGCTGCAGCAGCACCGGTCGGAACGACTTGGCGACACCGATGCGCTCCTTCAGAGCGATGATGTCATCCCAGTGACGCATGGCTTCCTCCTCGCCCCGTCGGATCAGCGTGTCAATGGCGGCCTGCGAGAAGCTCGCAGAGCCGTAGCCCTTGGTGTCCACCCGCAGGTGGAGATCTGTGATGGCCAGGTTCTCGTCGTACTTGTTCTTACAGTTCACGTCGATGATCTGACTGAGGATGCTCATCGTGCCTCCCATGTCATCGGCCACTTTCGGAGCACCCTGCACGGTGATGCCGATGATGATGTCAGCTCCCATCTGTCGGGCGATGTCGGCGGGGTAATTGTTTTTCAGACCACCGTCCACCAGCACCATATCGCCGATGCGGACGGGCGAGAAGGCCGCGGGAATGGCCATCGAGGCGCGCATGGCCTGCGGCAGACGTCCGCTATGGAACACCACCTCGCCATTGTCGATGATGTTCGTGGCCACACAGGCAAAAGGGATGCGCAGGTCGCGCGAAAAGTCGAGCGAGTCGGTGTAGCCCGTGCAGAGACGTTGGAACAGCTCGGCCAGGTTCTTTCCCTTGATGAGTCCGCCCGCCTGCAGGTCTTTCGTGCCCAACGTCAACCCCGTAGTGAAAGCATAAGTGTGCTGTTTTTGCTGGTCGCTGAGGCTCTGGCGGCGCATGTCCTCGCGGTCGGTGATGACGTAGCTCCAGTCCTGTACCCTGACCATCGAGTCGAGGGCCACGGCGTTGTAGCCGATGGCATAGAGTCCGCCGATGATGCTGCCCATCGACGTGCCTGTGATGATGTCGACGGGGATGCCCGCGCGCTCCAGGACCTTCAGCACGCCGATGTGCGCCATGCCCTTGGCACCGCCTCCGCTCATCACCACAGCCACCCGCCGCCGGTGTGTGTGGCCCGTCTTGGTCTGATTAGTGCTGTTCATCACCGTAGCCACCCGGTGCCGCGAGGCACCACTGGCGTCGGCCAGAACGCCCGTCGGCGTCTCGGCTTGCTGCGCCGAAACGCCCGTGGCATTCATGATGGCAACAGCGATTATTGCCAAAAATCTTTTCATAGGTCCGTTATTCTTTATTCATTCAAATTCCACAAGATCTTCCATAACATTGAAGAAAGGCTCTACCTATCTAATCCGTGATATCAATGGTTTTATGGCATTGTAATTTGAGCTATTCATCTGTTTTTTGCTTATGAAGCATCACTCCCAGCACTCCAGTTCGGCTTCCAGTTCGGGAAACTGGCTGCGGTGGAAGGTGGGCGAAGCGATGCCCTGGCGTTTCTGCTGCCGATAGTCGTCGAGGAGGCGGAAGGCATACTTGCCCAGGAGGAGTATGGCAACGAGGTTGCAGGCGGTGAGGAGGGCCATGCAGAGGTCGATGATACTCCATACCGTGTCGAGGGAGACGAGAGCACCGAAGATGACCATCACGCCGCCGGAGGTGAGGCGGTAGAGGGTGAGGATGCGGGTGCTACGCGTCATGAATCGGATATTAGCCTCGCCATAGTAGTAGTTGCCGATAATGCTGGAATAGGCGAAGAGGAAGATGGCCACGGCGACAAAGATGCGGCCCCACGCACCGACCTCGCTCTCGAGGGCAATCTGTGTGAGGACGATGCCGTTCAACTCAGGGTTTTCATAGACACCGCTGATAAGGATGATGAACGCAGTGCAGGAGCAGACGACGAGGGTGTCGGTGAAGACACCGAGGGCCTGGATGAGGCCTTGCTTAACGGGATGAGAGACGGCGGCGGTGGCGGCAGCATTGGGGGCACTGCCTTCGCCGGCCTCGTTGGAGAAGAGACCACGCTTGACGCCATTCATGATGGCGGCACCAACGGCACCGCCGACGGCCTGATGCAGTCCGAACGCACTATCGATGATAAGACCTAAGACACGAGGAACTGCACTGAGGTTCATAACAATGACGGCCACAGCAAGCAAGAAATAACCAACAGCCATCAATGGCACGAGAACGGAGCTGACGTGGGCAATGCGCTGGATGCCGCCGAAGACAATGGCGAGAGTGAGCACGACGAGCGCCATGCCTACGACGACGGGGCTCAAGCCGAAAGCACCTTCGACGGCGCCGCAGATGGTGTTGGACTGCACAGAATTGTTGGCCAGGCCAAAGGTGACCGTGATGAGGACGGCGAAGAGAACAGCCATCCAGCGTTTGTGCAGACCGCGCTCGATGTAGTAGGCGGGTCCGCCGATGAAGGACTCGCGATGGTGGCGCTTGAAGAGTTGTCCCAACGTGGACTCGACAAAGGCGATGGAGGCACCGAAAAGGGCCATCAGCCACATCCAAAAGACAGCACCGGGGCCGCCCACGGCAATGGCAGTGGCGACGCCGGCGAGGTTGCCCGTGCCAACGCGCGAGGCGAGAGAGACGGTGAAGGCCTGAAACGAGGATATATGCTTCTCTCCCTCAGCGCTCTGCGTGGAAGGGTCGGCCAACAGACGGAGCATTTCTCCCACCATGCGGAACTGCACGAAGCGGGAACGCCATGTGAACCACAGTCCGCAGCCTACGAGAGCGGCGATGAGGACGTAGCCCCAAAGGGCATCATTGATTTGATTGAGAAGATTAATCATCGGGGGCACTAAGGGGTTCTTTGATGAAGGTGGTGCCGTCCCAGCGTAGGAGGAAGCTGTCGAAAACAAAATCGCTGGTCGAACTCGGCGTCACATTCCAGACACGGATGGCATGCTCTTCGGGACGAAGCCTGAAGACGTGCGACCCTTCGCTGCGAGGCATCAAGGACTGCACATGGCTGTAAAGCAGTGTATCAGGACGCAGGAGGTGCGTAGTGGAGTCGTAGCCATAGAAGAGCAGCAGGCCATCGGAAGTCTCGCCCTCATGCCCCACCTGCATCAGGACGGTGACGAGTTGGCGCGCATCGGCACGGGGCCAGTGGCAGAGAGCGGTAAGGTAATCGAACTGTCCTCCCATATCGCACTTGACGAAGCGATGCAGAGTGTCGGCCTCAACATAAAACGACTGCTCATCGGGCAACGTGACAGCGGAGTCGGCAAGATAACGTGCCAGGGCACCATTAGGCACATAACCAGCATATGCGCTGCAGAAAGCTTGGGCGAGGCCGAGGAAGAGGGGCTGCGGACGGCAAGGAGAAACAGTCAGGGTGCGGTCGCCCCAGCTGGCACTGATTTGTCGCAACTGGCAGACAGGGTCGCAGAGGCTATCGGCTGCGACAGGGACTGCGGCGGAGGGCTTCACGTCCTGCCGGCAAGCGGTCAGGGAGATGAGCAGAGACAGAGCGGGCAACAGGCAAAGGAGTTTCAAAGGAGGAAAGAGTAAAGAGTGGAGGATGACGGATGACGAATGACGGATGACGAATGATGAATGACGAATGACGAATGATGAATGACGGATGATGAATGACGGATGACGAATGAAGAGTGAAGAGTGAAGAATAAAAGTTTCCTGTGAGGCTTAACATGCATACAGCCTTCAAAAGTAAATCTTATTCTTCATTCCGAGCGAAGCGAGATTCTTCATTCTTCACTTTTTCACTCTCCACTTCGAGCAACATCTCGTCGACATTGGCGCCAGGAGGTGTCATGGGAAGGACGTTGTCCTCCTCGAGGACTGCGCACTGCAGAAGGTAGGGACCAGGAGTGGAGAGCATCTCGTCGATGGCGGCAGCAAGGTCGGCACGGTCGATGACAGTGCGGGCGGGGATGCCATAGGCACGGGCGATAAGCTCGTAGTCGGGGTTCTTCATCGGCGTAAAGGAGTAGCGTCGATGCCAGAACATAGCCTGCCACTGACGGACGTTGCCGAGGAAGTTGTTGTTCAAGAGAATAATCTTCACAGGGGCACCCTGCTCCATGATGGTTCCGAGTTCCTGAAGAGTCATCTGTAGGCCACCATCGCCGACAAAGAGGCAGATAGTACGGTCGGGGGCGCCGAAGGTAGCGCCGATAGCGGCGGGGAGACCGAAGCCCATGGTACCGCATCCGCCGGATGTGACGATACTACGGGGACGGGAGAACTGGAAATAACGGGCACCGAACATCTGATTCTGTCCGACGTCGGTGACGAGGACGGCCTCATGGTGGGAGGCCTCGCTGACGGCACGAACCACCTCGCCCATGAGAAGCGGACCATCGGCAGGATGGACTGCCCCGCGAATGACCTTATTATATTCACGCTCAGCATAGGGGGCGAAACCGTCGACCCAACTCTGGTGGGTGGTGGGCTCGATGAGGGGGAGCAGGGCCGCCAAGGTCTGCTTGCAGTCGCCCAGCACCTTGCAGTCAGCATGAACAATTTTATTAAGTTCGGAAGGGTCGATGTCAAAATGAATGACTTTGGCCTGACGGGCATAAGTCTGTACGTTCCCCGTGACGCGATCGTCGAAGCGCATACCGATGGCGACAAGGACGTCGCATTGGTTCGTCATCACATTGGGCCCCAGATTGCCGTGCATTCCGAGCATACCCTTGTTGAGCGGATGGTCGGACGGCAGGGCTGAGAGACCGAGAAGAGTGCACGCTGCGGGCAACTGTGCCTTCTCGAGCAAGGCCTGCAACTCGCCCTGTGCACCGGCGAGTTCAACACCCTGACCGACAAGCACGAGAGGCTTGACAGCATTGTTGATAAGACGGGCTGCCTCGCGAATAGCCTCCATATCAAGTTTGGGCGAGGGCACATAGCTGCGGATGAAGTCGACCTTGTCTGGTTCGAAATCGACCTCACCCACCTGCGCATTGCGAGCGAAGTCGAGTACGACAGGTCCGGGGCGACCGCTACGGGCAACGAAGAAGGCACGGCTGACGGCCCACGCGACATCCTCGGCACGACGAATCTGATAGTTCCACTTCGAAATGGGTTGTGTCATGCCGACAACATCGACCTCCTGGAAGGCGTCGGTACCGAGCTGTGTCGTACTCACCTGCCCGCAGATGACGACAATCGGCGTACTATCGATCATCGCATCGGCCACGCCGGTGACAGTGTTGGTAGCACCTGGGCCGCTGGTGACGACGGCCACTCCTACCCTACCGCTGACACGGGCGTAGCCCTGGGCAGCGTGAACGGCGCCCTGCTCATGTCGGACGAGGATGTGGTTCAAGGTCTGTTGATGGTCGTAGAGGGCGTCGTAGACCGGCATAATGGCTCCGCCTGGGTAGCCGAAGAGCGTGGTGACACCCTCGGCCTCTAGCGATCGCATCATCGCCTCAGCACCGGTAATTCTCTTTTTCATCTTCTACACAGTTTTTTACTTACAAAAACTGCGTGCAAAGGTACTGCAATTTGTCAACATTGCCAAAAAAAGCGCCCTAAACTTTCTTTTTCAAAGGAAAAGCGTTACCTTTGTGCCCGTCTAAAAAAGCAAAAGTGCAATTCACCCCTCCAAGAACGGGCACAACGTAAACACCATTTATTCTATGATAGGAACCATTACGAACACCATCACGATCCTCATAGGGTCTGCCGCTGGTGCTTTCCTGAAACGCGGAATCAAGCCCCGATACCAAGAGGTGATGTACACGGCGATGGGCCTGGCCTCGCTCTCGTTGGGCTTCAATGCCGTGGTACGAACAATGCCGAAGTCAGAATATCCCGTGCTGTTCATCGTAAGCATCGCCCTGGGCGGCCTCATCGGAACAAAGCTGGACCTCGACGGCCGCTTCACACGGTTGGTAGATCATTTCGACCGCACAGGCACCGAAGGGAGTCTGGCCAAGGGTCTGTCCACGGGGATTCTGCTCTACTGTATCGGCACGTTCAGCATCGTGGGTCCGATGCTGAGTGCGCTGGAAGGCGACAACACGTTTCTCTACACGAACGCTACGCTGGACCTAATCACCTCGGCAGTGCTGGCAGCCACCTACGGCATCGGCATGGCATGGGCGGCACCAGTGTTGTTCTGCTGGCAGGGAATGTTTTACCTTGTAGCCAAACTGTTCGGTCCGATTATCCCAGACGCGTTGGTGAACGAGATTATCACCGTAGGCGGTACGCTGATTGTCGCGTCAGGCCTCAGCCTTCTGAAAATCAAAGATTGCAAGACGCTAAATCTATTGCCTTCCCTCGCCATTCCCATTTTGTTCTGGATTGTAAAAGAGGCGATTTAGTCATTCTTCCTAACACCCCAGGAATGTCGAGCGACGAATGACAAATGACGAATGACAAGTGACGAATGACGCGTGACGAATGACGAATGACGAATGACGAATAAAAATTACCAACAGCCTTTGAGATACACACTGCAATCACAAGTAAATCTTATTCGTCATTCATCACTCGTCATTCATCACTCGTCATTCGTCATTAAATATTTCACTCTATCACCCTCACACCGCCCTTATCGGCACTGGAGACACTCTGTGCATAGGCACGGAGGCTTTTGCTGACCACGCGATGGCGCTGCAAAGGACGCTTTGGGCGGGCCGACAGTTCGGCATCGCTAAGGCGAACGTTGATGGTGCGAGCTGGGATATCGATTTCAATGATGTCGCCATCAATGATTTTTCCGATATTTCCACCGCTGGCCGCTTCGGGCGAGATATGCCCGATACTGAGACCGCTGGTGCCGCCGCTGAAACGACCGTCTGTGATGAGAGCGCACTCCTTACCCAGGTGCATCGACTTAATATAAGAGGTGGGATACAACATCTCCTGCATTCCGGGACCACCCTTCGGACCTTCATGGGTGATGACAACGACGTCGCCGGCCTTCACCCGTCCGCCGAGAATGCCTTCACAGGCATCTTCCTGACTGTCAAACACCACAGCGGGTCCCGAGAACCGCCAGATGCTCTCGTCGACGCCCGCTGTCTTCACGACACAACCATCTTGGGCAATATTGCCATAGAGCACTGCCATGCCGCCGTCCTTGGTGTAGGCGTGCTCAATGTCACGAATGCAACCGTTTGCGCGATCGGTGTCGAAACTTTCATAGTAGGTCTCCTGCGCACCAAGCTGATTGCAGAACTTACCAGCAGGGGCGGAAAGATAGATGGAAGAAAGACTGTCTTCCGCCCAACCGACGACCTCTTTCCCACCTGCAGAAGGGCTGGGACTGGGTCTGAACCGCTCTATATCTTCCGCTAATGTTTTCCCGTTCACACGCTTCACACTCGTGTCGATGAGACCGCCCTTGTCGAGTTCGTGAAGGAGCGACAGCACGCCGCCGGCTCGGCCAAACTCCTGCACGCTGTACTTCTGGCTATTCGGAGCCAGCTTAGCGAGGAAGGGGGTGCGCCGCGAGAGGGCGTCGATATCCTTCATTGTGAAGTCGACCTCGGCCTCCTGAGCGACGGCCAGAAGGTGAAGCACGGTATTGGTCGATGCACCCATGGCGATGTCGAGCGTCATGGCGTTGAGAAAAGCCTGACGCGTGGCGATACTGCGGGGCAACACGCTCTCATCACCGTCCTCATAGTAGGCAATGGCATTATGGGCAATCTGCCGGGCAGCCTGCTGCATCAGGCGCACACGATTCTTATGTGTAGCCAAGATAGTGCCGTTACCGGGCAGCGAAAGGCCGATGGCTTCGGTGAGATTATTCATCGAGTTGGCCGTGAACATCCCAGAGCAACAGCCGCAGCCCGGGCAGGCGCGATTCTCCACCTCGGCCAACTCAGTGTCTGAGACCGTGGGATCGGCCCCTTTCACCATGGCAGCAATAAGGTCGAGGTTCTCGCCCTTGTAGCGACCGGCTTCCATCGGTCCGCCCGAGACAAAGATGGCGGGGATGTTCAGGCGCATGGCGGCCATAAGCATTCCCGGGGTAATCTTGTCGCAGTTGGAGATGCAAATCATAGCGTCGGCCTTGTGCGCATTGACCATATACTCCACGCTGTCGGCAATGATATCACGCGAGGGCAGCGAATAAAGCATCCCGTCGTGCCCCATGGCGATGCCGTCATCGATGGCAATGGTGTTGAACTCGGCAGCATAACAGCCCAGGCTCTCAATCTCACGCTTGACGATTTGTCCGGCCTCATGCAGATGAGTGTGCCCGGGAACAAACTGGGTAAAACTATTGACGATGGCGATGATGGGCTTGCCAAACTGTTCTCTCTTCATGCCGTTGGCGACCCACAGGGCGCGAGCGCCCGCCATGCGGCGACCTTCAGTGCAGACGGCACTGCGAAGTGTATGTTTCATCGGTTAAATAGTGATGTGAATGAGGGTTCGACGAATCGGTTGTTGGCTGCAAAAATACGACAAAGTACTGTCAAAAACAAATTTATCTATTGTTTAATGCAGAAAGATGAAGAAAAAAGCGTAACTTTGTCGCCAAATTGACAGACGGCTTCTCCACGCGAAAGCCGTCTTCAATAAAAAAACAGATTATGGAACAGAGATTCATCAAAGTCGGCTATCGCATGTCGACAAAGACGGCTGCCAGCCACAAGCTGCTGTATGAAACCGAGCTCACCCGCCCCATCGAGTTCGTCACTGGAATGGGCCTGATGATTGACGCTTTCGAGGAGCGCCTGTTGGAGGTGCCTGCCGGCGAGCAGTTTGATTTCACGCTGCAGCCTGCCGAGGCGTTCGGCGAGCGCGACGAAGCGCTCGTGCAGAGCGTACCCCGCAAACTGTTTGAGATACGTGGTAAGTTCGACGAGGAGAACATCTTCCCCGGTGCCGAAGTGCCCTTGATGGACAACGAGGGCAACCACTTCCTGGGAACCATTCTCAAGGTCACCGACACCGAAGTCACCGTGGACCTCAACAATCCGCTGGCGGGAAAGAGCCTGCAGTTCACAGGCACCATCTACGCCAACCGCGAAGCCACACTACAAGACATTGAAAAGACAGCCAACTTGCTCTCCGGAGAGAACGAGGGCTGTGGAGGCTGCGGAGGCTGTGGAGGTTGCGGAAAGGAGGGACCAGACGGACAAGGTGGTTGCGGAGGCGGCTGTTGTGGAGGCTGCGATGCATAATTCTATCTGAATCATGAATACTTTTGGCACACTTTTCCGCCTGACGACCTTCGGGGAGAGCCACGGCGCTGCCATCGGAGGTGTCGTGGACGGTTGCCCCGCAGGCATCGAACTGAACATCGACTTCATCCAGAACGAACTGGACCGCCGCCGTCCCGGACAGAGCCGTCTGACCACGGCCCGCAAAGAAGGCGACCGCGTGGAGATCCTCTCCGGCGTCATGGACAACATTACCACCGGACAGCCCATCGGCTTCATCGTGCGCAATGAGAACCAGCACAGCGGCGACTACGATGATCTTCGTGATGTCTTCCGGCCGTCACACGCCGACTTCACCTATTATATTAAATATGGTATCCGCGACCATCGGGGCGGCGGACGCTCATCGGCACGCGAGACCATCAGCCGTGTCGTCGGCGGTGCCATCGCCAAGCTCTGTCTGCGACAACTCGGGATTGACGTCAAGGCATGGACGCAGCAGGTGGGCGACATCGCCTGCGAACGCGACTGGACACGGCTGGACCTGAGCCTCACCGAGCAGAACGACGTGCGATGCCCCGACCCTGCCGTGGCACAGCAGATGGCAGACCTCATCCTGAAAGTGAAGGGCGAGGGCGACACCATCGGAGGCATCATCGCCGGCGTCATCACAGGATGTCCCGTGGGCCTCGGCGAGCCGGCTTTCGGCAAGCTGCACGCCCAGCTCGGCGCAGCGATGCTCAGTATCAATGCCGTCAAAGGCTTCGAATACGGCGAGGGCTTCGCAGGCGTCACGCAGCGCGGAAGCCAGCAGAACGACCGACAGACGCCATGGCCCCCGGAAGAGCTACCGGCCGACAACACCGAAGAACCACATGCACCTACCTCATACCTCCCGAACGGAAAGGGCTACAGATGGAAGTCCAACCACTCGGGCGGCATCCAAGGCGGCATCAGCAATGGACAACCGATTCCATTCCGTGTGGCCTTCAAGCCCGTGGCGACCTTACTCCGCCCACAAGAGACCATCGATCTTCAAGGCCATGCCGTGACCATCCACCCGCGCGGACGTCACGATCCCTGTGTGCTGCCGCGTGCCGTACCCATCGTAGAGGCCATGGCTGCCATGGTCGTCCTGGACGCAATTCTAATAAACAAAACAACTCATCTATAGGAGGTCTCAAAGTATGTTCACATTTTCTTTTGCCCTCATAGCCCTTCTGCTCGGCTATCTCCTCTATGGAGCTTTCGTTGAAAAAGTATTTGGTGTGCAGCCCGAACGGCAGACACCATCCTACCGCCTGCAAGACGGCGTCGATTACATCCCGATGCCGACGTGGCGTGTCTATCTGATTCAGTTTCTCAACATCGCCGGCACGGGCCCCATTTTCGGCGCCATCATGGGCATCCTGTTCGGCCCGGCAGCCTACCTGTGGATTGTCCTCGGCTGCATCTTCATGGGGGCCGTGCACGACTACCTCTGCGGCATGATCTCCCTGCGCCACGACGGCGCCTCGCTGCCAGAAATGGTAGGCAACGAGTTGGGCACAGCGGCGCGCCAAGCGATGCGCGTCCTCAGCATCGTATTGTTAGTGCTTGTGGGAACGGTCTTCGTCACCACCTCTGCCGGCCTGCTGGCCACGATGACCGACGGCGCCTGGGGACTCGACCTCACCAACTGGCGATGGCTGTGGATAGGGTTGGTGTTCCTCTACTGCGTGCTGGCCACACTGCTGCCCATCGACACGCTCATCGGACGCCTCTACCCCATTTTCGGAGCGGCACTTCTCATCATGGCCATCGGCGTAGGCATAGGTCTCTACACACAGAACGGACTGCTGCCCGAACTGACCGACGCGCCATTCACCAGTCACCACCCAAAGGGACTACCCATCTTCCCCTTCCTCTGCATCACCATCGCCTGCGGTGCCATTAGCGGTTTCCATGGCACACAGTCGCCATTGATGTCTCGCTGCCTCGAGAACGAGCGCCGTGGACGTCTGGTATTCTACGGAGCCATGATTACCGAGGGCGTCGTAGCCCTCATCTGGGCTGCCGCGGCTATTAAGTTCGCCAGCGCCTTCGGCAGCAGCCCGGATCATCCCAATGGTTCCCCAGAAGCTTATGAAGAGCTCATGCAGCTGCTCACGGACGACGGCAACACCTCCAGCAACCCGGCCATCCTGGTCAATATGATCTGTACCACGTGGATGGGACGCATCGGCGCCCTCCTGGCGGTGCTGGGTGTCGTGGCAGCACCCATCACCTCGGGCGACACGGCCTACCGCAGTGCCCGTCTGATTCTGGCCGACTTCATGCACCTCAATCAGAAGAAAATTGCCAATCGCCTGCTGCTGGCACTGCCGCTCTTTGCCATTTCCGCAGCATTGGTCTTCGTGGACTTCGACGTGCTGTGGCGCTACTTCGCCTGGACCAACCAGACGCTGGCCACCTGCTTCCTCTGGACAGCTGCCGTCTGGCTGCTGCGCCGAGGCAAAAACGCCTGGATAGCCTTCCTGCCCGCTGTCTTCATGACAGCTGTCGTGACATGCTATATCCTCTGTGCCCCCGAAGGCTTCCAACTACCCTACACGCCCTCACTCGTCTGCGGTGGCGTCGTGGCGCTGGCGCTGGCAGCGTGGTTCCTGCGCTTCATGCAGCAGGAGACAAGGAGGCAACGATAAGGGCATCCCCCAAAGGCCGCCTCGCGGAGAAAGCACGTAGTCTTGCATTCAGGCACAGGGCTACGTGCTTTCTGTTTTTATTACTGCCATTTTGAACCGAGGTGTCACTCTTACTTTTGCAGAAGCTAAGGCCGCACGACTGGGGCTAACATCGAAAAAAGTGCCTTCGTGAATGAGCGACACCTCAGGGAACGAGGTCAGTTTCCCAGGTAGGTATGGCCCTTCACCATAGGCGCAGAAGGTCGGGGGCGCAGACAGGGGAGTTTGTTCCATCACGATGGAATGATGGTTCCATCACGATGGAACGATGGTTCCATCACGATGGAACAAACTAAAGTGTCTGGCGTAACGAGCAAATGTGTGGGGCGTGCTGAGCAAATGAGAAGGCCGTGCAGAATATAGGAATAAGGCGCGGCGGGCGTAAGGGAAGAGTGTGGCAAGTGTGGCGGGTGTGAGCCTTGGACTGACAGATGAGCGATTACTGTCCGCTAAATATTTGCGAAAGGGAAATACTTAGCGGAGAGCAATGTTACAGATTTAAGGGTTATGGGGGTACAATAAAAAATGTCTAAAACGGTCGGTCCACGGCTGTTCTTTCGTGCCAGAATGCAAAAGTATTGAGGGAATAAGGCTGTCTGAAGGTACGCTTCCCAATGACAGAATTAACGGAAGCTGTCAGTCAGCAACTTGATCTCAATGGTAGGCGTGATGCGTTCGTAGAGGATATTATACACGGCGTCCAGGATGGGCATATTGACATGGAGGTGGCGGTTGATTTCCTTCATGCACTTGGCTCCGAAGTAGCCCTCGGCGATCATCTCCATTTCGATTTGCGCACTTTTCACGCTATAGCCCTGACCGATCATGTTGCCGAAGACACGGTTGCGGGAGAACTGGCTGTAGCCCGTGACGATAAGGTCGCCCATGTAAGCGCTGTCAAAGATGGAACGCTGGATTGGATGTACGGCCGTGAGGAAACGGTTCATTTCCTGAACGGCATTAGACATCAGCACGGCCTGGAAGTTATCGCCGTATTTCAACCCATGACAGATGCCGGCAGCAATGGCATAGACGTTCTTCAGCACTGAAGCGTATTCGATACCGATGACATCGTTGCTCGTCTTCGTCTTGACGTAGTCTGACCCCAACATCTCAGCAAAGTCCTGGGCCTTCTTTCCGTCGGCACATCCCACAGTGAGGTAGGTCAGACGGCCCAGTGCCACCTCTTCGGCATGGGAGGGCCCGGCAATGACGGCCAGATTCTCGTCGGGAACGTTATAGGCTTGATGGAAATACTCCGAGCAGACCAGGTTCTCGTCGGGAACAATACCCTTGATGGCCGTGACGTTGAACTTATCGCGCAGACGCACCTTGAGTTTCTTCAAGTGGGCCTTGAGGTAAGGCGACGGCGTCACCCACACCAGTGTGTCGGCAGCCTCCACTACCTCGTTGATATCAGTACTGAAACGGATGCGGTCGATGTCGAAGTGAACACTGGTCAGATATGCCGGGTTGTGCCCCAGGCGCTTAAACTCTTCGATACGGTCCTCTCGACGGATATACCAAACGATGCGGTCGTTTTTCTCCAACATCATCTTAGCGATAGCCGTAGCCCAACTGCCACCGCCCATGACAGCAATGGTGCCTATCGAGCCAACCGAAGACGCTCCATCCACGGCGTCATCCCGCCCATCGGCATAGGGGTGGGCAGAAGTCGTTCTCGGGGAAGATAAACCGAATCCAAGCATAACGTAGTGAAGAATGAAGAATGAAGAATGACAAGTGACGAATGACGAATGACAAATGTAGAGTGACGAATGACAAATGACGAATGACGAATGACGAATGACGAATAAAAGTAACTATTAGTTGTTGACATGCATACAGCTCAAAAGAAAACCTTATTCGTCATTCGTCACTCGTCATTCGTCACTCGTCATTGGTCTGAGCCTGTTCGAGGAATTTCTCGACGTCCTGCACACTGGGCTTCTCTACCTCCAGTTTATACTTCTTGATCACATCGCCAATTTGCTGCTGCACCTTCTGAGCTTTCTGCCCGACGAGGTCGCTGACGAGGTTGTAACCGCATTTCCAGAGCACGGGGACGATGTCCTCTGCGAAGCCGAGTGCCATGAAAGCCTCGGGCTTGTCGCGTGGGATGCGCTTTTCGGGCTTCATCTGCGGGAAGAGCATGATCTCGCCGATGGCAAATTTGCCCGTCATCAACATGGTCAGGCGGTCGATGCCGATGCCGATACCCGAGGTGGGGGGCATACCGTACTGCAAGGCACGCAGGAAGTCGTGGTCGATGATCATGGCTTCATCGTCGCCCTTAGCCGCCAGACGCATCTGCTCCTTGAAGCGCTCTTCCTGGTCGATGGGATCGTTGAGCTCGCTATAAGCGTTGGCCAGTTCCTTGCCGTTCACCATCAGCTCGAAACGCTCCGTCAGGCCGGGCTTGCTGCGGTGCATCTTTGTCAGCGGCGACATCTCTACGGGATAGTCGGTGATGAACGTAGGCTGGATGAAGGTGCCTTCGCAGAACTCGCCGAAGAGTTCATCAATCAGTTTGCCTTTGCCCATCGTCTCGTCGACGTCCATTCCTTTTTCTTTACAGAAAGCACGAATCTCATCCTCGCTCTTACCGTTGCAGTCGAAGCCTGTACGCTCCTTGATGGCATCGAGGATAGGCAAGCGGCGGTAGGGCGCCTTGAACGAGATGACGTTGCCGTCGATCTCCACTTCCGGCTTACCGTTGACAGCAGTGCAGATCTCCTCCAGCATTCGCTCTGTGAACGACATCATCCAATGATAATCCTTATAGCTGACATACAACTCCATACAGGTGAATTCCGGGTTGTGCGTCTTGTCCATGCCCTCGTTGCGGAAGTTCTTTCCCATCTCGTAGACGCCCTCGAAGCCGCCCACGATGAGGCGCTTCAGGTAGAGTTCCGTAGCGA
>CAMVFC010000065.1 GCA_947166655.1 uncultured Prevotellaceae bacterium | reverse complement strand
TACGTCAATCCGAACGTCAATCTTCGACAGAAATAAGACATTCTTGATATGAAAAAAGATTGACGATAAGATTGATGAGGATTGACGACACAAATAAAAGTGACTGATTGAAGACAGTAAAAACACGTATTTATTAAGACGTCTATCTAGGTCAATCCGAACGTCCATCTTCGACAGGAATAAGACATTCTTGATATGAAAATAAATTGACGATAAGATTGATGAGGATTGACGACACAAATAAAAGTGACTGATTGACGAGGCAAATAAGACACGTCTGATTAACGACGCAGAAACTGGTATTTGTTTAGACGTCAATCCGCGTCCATTCATTGCTTGCCATTCAGTATCTCATTGACCTAAGTACCCGGAGCTGTAAGCCGTCAGCTTATGGCTGATAGGTAGCCGCCTCGGCATCGGTGTGGAGAACAGTGTGGTCCAAGGTGCCCCGCGAGATGCGCACCGGGGAACGCATCAGCTCGGGTACGTTGTAGCTCTTCAGCAAGAGAGTATTCTGTTCGGGGTCGCGTTGCGGGAGCAGGAAGGCGCGATGGTCGCGCCCCTGACGGTCGAAATAGGCGATGAAGACGCGGGAATAGTTGGCGTCCACGCGGCGGCTGGCGAAGACCAGCCAACGGCCATTGCTGGACCATGTGTGGTAACTGTCGGCATCCGCACTGTTGGCAGCAGAGAGGGGATGAGGGAGTGAAGGGTGAAGGGTGGAGAGTGAAGAATGAGAATCACTTTCGAGGTCAGCTTGAATCTCTTTCACCCACAGGTCAGCACTCTTGTGCCAGATGTGGAACTGCCCGTAGTCGCCGAGGGTGAAGAGCAGGTAGCGGCCGTCGGGACTGACACGGGGCACGCTGGCACTCTTTCCCATGGCGGCGGCATCGACCTCCAGCCGAGGCGCGCCAAACTGGCGCGTAGTCGGGTCGAAGCTCATGGAGTAGATGTTATAGAACAGGCTGTCGTACTTCGTCACGAAGTCGCTCTGGCTGTAGCCCTCGGGCAGGTGGGGCAGCGCGGCCGAACAGTAGTAGAGGCGACGACCGTCGGGCGCCCAGCAGGGGAAGGTCTCGAGGTGGTCGGAGGAACGCAGGATGTGACGGACGGTATTGTGCTCCACATCGTACAGCAGCAGGTCGGAAGCCTCGTCGAGGACCTCGATTTTCTCTCGATGGTACATGTGGAAGACCTGTCCCGTCTTGTTGGTGGAGAAAGCGACGAGGGGCAGCGTAGGGTGCCATGAAGGGTAGACGCCTGCGGCGAGGATGCTGTCGTGGCGGATGGCCACCTTATGAGCTTTGTCACCCTCGACGACGACGGTGCCGCCATGTTGTCCGCGCACATGGAAGAGCATCCGCTGCGTGTCGTAGGCCTGATAGTTATGGCAGTTGACGCAGTGGTTGTCCTCGTCGGAGAAGGAACGGTTGTTCTCGTAGACGGCGGTCTGGTCGAAGTTGGTCAGGTCACGCTGATAGATGCCCAGCTGACGGTAGAGTTCATATCCTGGCTCGATAAGGCGGTAGCTGAGGAAAGAGTCGATGGGTTCCTCGGCCACTCGCCATGCGAGGGGCGCATAGCGCACCCAGCCGGAGGGGCGACGGGCATAGACGCGCACGGTGAGCTCGCCGCCGCGTGCCTCGGAAAGCAGACGCCGCCAGGCCGTGGTGTCGAGGTCGAACTTGCCATCGGCACGGGCACCACAGACCAAGGAGGCTGACGCCTCTGCCCCACCGATCGGCTGCAGCTCGGCGACAAAGGCAGTGGCCGCGGCGTCCTCGACCATGAAGTTCAGCGGTGCGATGTTGGGCGGAAGGGTGATGTCGCGATAGTCGGGGAAGAGGGCGAGGCTATCGCTCACCTCGGTGAACGTCGAGGGTACGGAGGAGGGACGGGAAGAGCAGGCCGCCAGGAAACAGGCTGCCACAATGTATATCAAAAGAGGGAAAGCCCCCTGTGGTCCCCCAAGGGGGGATGAGACGTATCTTCCACCATTCGTTAGTTTACCCTTCATTGTTCATTCATTCTTTCTTAATGGATTAAAGCCGCCACCCTTTCCACTGCCTTCAATCTTTCTTAGTTCACACCGACATTGGAACTGGCATGTTCCTTGGTGTCGCTCTTACGCGTGGCCTTGAGGTTCCCGAAGTAATAGTAATAGGGATAGTAGCCGGCATACTGCTCGAAGAGCTCGCGGGCGTGTCCCGGACGGTCCTTCATGAAAGGTGCCACACTGCGCAGGAAGCCTTGGAAGACCTGAGCGTTCATCTGCAGCGAGGGGAAGGCTTGTCTCACGGCAGGGTTCTTGACGATCTGCGTGACAAGCCCCTCGGCGATGGTCTTCGGTGGCGTGGTGCCTGCCAGCACCTGCACGCGGAAGAGGAAGTCAGGCATCCGCTTACTGTAGAGATTGGCCATCAGGCTCTGCTGCAGGGCGTCCATGGAGCGTCCTGTCGTGAGGACGGCGTTGTAACCGAGGAAGACGGGGGCTTGATAAGCACTCTCGAAGCTGTCGGTCACCGGCTCGGTGCGACGCAGCAGGGCAAACTCGGGGTCGGCCTCGACGAGGTCCGGATGCCCCACCATGGGCTGGTAGCGGCAGAGGAAGGCGTCCTCGAAGGGCATACGCCCGATGACGGTCAGGTATTTACGAGCCAACTGCCAATCGTAATCGAGCAGGGCGGTACGCGCCAAGTGCTTCAGGGCATAGAGCGTCGGCCCCTGCATGGTCAGATGCTCCATGGCTTTGTGGGTGGCGGCACGGAAGAGACCGGCCGTGTAGTCGCAGTCTATCTCGTAGATTCCGGTGCCGACATCGGCCGTCCCGGAGCGGTTGACGACATGCAGGGAATCGTAATCCAAACGGATGTCGAAGAGGGCATCGGTGAGGTGCCCGGTATGGACCAGGGCAATGGCATAGAAGGCGGCCAAGGGACGATAGCTGAGGGCGGCATGAGCACGCGCGGTGGCTGTCATACCGTTCCAGTCGGAAGAGAGCATCTGTACCTGCATGCGCGAGAGAGGACGGAGATAGGGGTGGCGCACCTGGGTGATGCCTGCGGGCACAGCCACGCAGGCAAGGAGGAACGTCAGGACAAGGGCCATACGGGACCAGGAAGGCAAGGCGGCTGACGCTACCGGTGTCTGCGAAGCGGCATCGGCCGGGGCAGAGAGGCGTCTGCGACGTGAATGGTGCCCCTTGAACGTCCAGATAATGAAAGCGTCGATGGCACAGACAACGTCAAAGAGCAGCAGGACACCGAACGGGCGGCCAGGTTCGCTCTGGAAATAGAAGTTCAGGCCCAACCATGCGACCCACGCCATCCAAGCGCCTGCGGGAAGGAACTGCAGCCAGCGCCAACGGAAGCGCAGACGCAGACAATATCCGCACAGCCACGAACCAAGGGTGAGCAGCACGGTCGTCAGGAGACCGCCTAACAAGGGCCAGCGAAAGAGCGTCAGCAAGGCACGGCCCAGAATCCACAGGGAACCGAAGCGTTGCTGCCAGAGACCATACATCAGCACGGCATCGGTGGAGAAGAATGAATGCTCGCGACCGATGCGGAAGAGATCCCCCATCCACCACGCTGCCCACAGCCATGTGAGCAGGAAGAAGAAGGAGAGAGAGGCAAGGGTGTATTGCCTCTCTGTCAGTGGTGTCGAGTGCTCTTTCAGAGGTGTTTTTTTCATACGATTAGCGAACCATCACCTTACGTCCGTTCACGATATAGCAGCCCGGATGCGTGGCGCGGGGAACCCGACGGCCCGAGAGGTCCATGATGACATTCTCGCGGCGGGCGGCACGGCTGTCCGAGAGGTCGATGACGGCGCTCTGGTCGCTGTCGGTACAGGGCGTGTCGCTCATATCGTAGTTTGCCGTCATGACGGTGATGTTTTCCATACCAATGTTCCGCACGACTTCCGGCAGCGTCGTCGAGCGTTTGTTCGTGGCCCAGATGAGGTTGCCTTCAGCGTCGTAGAACTTATGCCCGGCATAGTTCTTTGTTCCCTGGAAGGTGATTGTCCTGCCGTTGCTGGAGAGTTTGTACCAGTCATCGGTGACAGGTTCCGCATCGTCGGTGAACGATTCGTAGTCGCCTCCCACATAAGCCGAGGTGGGCGAGGTCATGAGGTAAGGATACTCATCGTTGGGGCGTTTGTAACCATCGGAGGCAGGCACGCAGCCGAAGATGTTGTCGGCGTCGGCTTTCTTCTTGATGACACGGTCGTCGATGAACATGATGTTGCCAAGTTTCTTCTCATACTTCTTCATGTACGTCTTGGCGGCATTGATCTGGGCCTGTGTCGTGGTGACGAAGTAGGTGGAATAGTCGCCGACTTCCAGCATGTTCACGGGAATGAACATACCATACGCCTCGAAGAACTCGCTGAGGTCGGCCTGTGCCACATCGCAAATCATCTTGGCCAGATGCAGGTAGTCGTCCTTGCCATAAGACGTGGGACCTGTGCCGCCGGAGCCACTCCATTTGTCGATGGGCTTCTTACGCATCATACGGAAGAGGTTAGGCAGGAACTGGTCGTCGTGGTGCTGCACGTGGAAGTAGAGGTAGAGTTGGAAGAACATGCCTGTCGTCATCCAGATGTTTCGCTCCAGCCACGGCGTGCCGTCGGCCATGTAGTCGAAGTTCTGATGCGGATAGTAGCGACGCGAATTCAGGATACCGGACTCGAAGGTGTTGATGTTCGAGAACATGTTGTTCGAGCTCTCCGTAGTGCCGATGACATTGATGCTGGCCTGATGGTTGTGGCCCATCTCATGGCTCGGTCCCCAGAGATTGCCGCCACCGGTGCGCATTTTGTTATAGTTCATGATGGTGGGCAGGGTGCTCTCATTATAGTACGTGCCGTTGGTGGTGGCGAACATGTAGTTATAGTTGATGCTAAAGGCGTTCCAGATGTTGCGGAAACGTCCCTTGAAGTCCTCGACACCCATATAACGCTCCTCGTTCTCCGGTATCTTGTCCCAGATGCGCATGAGGCCTTCCATCTCCTTGGGTTCGCACTTCTTGACAAGGTCGGCATTCATGGCAAAGACGAGGTGCTCGGTCTTGAGGTTCACGACGGGACTGGCCTTCAGCAGGTCTTGCTGCAGCAGTGCCCAGTCGGCATTCGTCATGCCGCGCGTGGCATCCCAGTAGCCGTTGAGCTGTCCGCCCTCGATATGAATCTTGATGTCAGGATAGTTTGCCAGATACTTTCTGGTGTCGTTCAGCTGGAAGAAGATGTACAGCTGTTTCTGCTCAGAGAAGCGGAACAGGTTGAGGCCAGCCTTCAGGTCTGTGGTCTCACCGCTGCGACGGTCGCCCGGCACGCCATCGGTGCTGACGGCTTCGAGCTGCAGCGTACAGCCTGTCTTGGGCGAGGTATTGACATAGACGTAGATGATATCGCCTGGATTGGCAACAATACCAGTGGGCCCAGAGAGTTTACCGAAAGCATTGCTCATGGTGAAGTTGTTGGCATTCATCATGTCCTGATAGTTGCTGTAGATCTTATAGTCGGCGATGCGGAAGAAGCGTTCGTAGTCGGCCTCGTAGCCCGTCTTCTCGTTCGTAAACTTCTGCCAGGTTTCGTTCTTAATTTTCAGCACCATATTCATGATGTCTTCAGGAAGACCCGCAAAGTCCTCGTTGGCTGCCAATTCGTCATCGCTCAAGGCTGCAATCTCATCCTTGAGGGTGGTGCAGGCCTTGTCTGCAAAGAGGGCGTTCAGGCGCGTCTGGATGGCCGTCTTGTTTTTGACGATGGCATCGTATTCGCCGCTGGCCTTGCGCGCTGCCTCGATGGCTTCCTCAGAGAGTTCCACCTTCTCGAAGTGCCACTCGCTGGCAGCTGCACTGGTACTCCAAAGGACGACTTGGTGTCCTTGCGAACTGGCATCGTGCATACCTGATGCATCGGAACCGAAGGCGATGGTCCAACGGTAATCCCAATCGTCTTGTACGGGCTTAATGTTGAAAGCAACTTTCGTGACGCCCATCTTATAGGGCGTACTGGTAGAAGTCTGGCGCTGGATATATTTGTCAGTGATGACGCTCTGGAAGCTCCACCCCGTACCGTTCTTCACCAGACGCCAGTACTGCGAGAAGTTATTCTCGTCCAGGTTCTTGGTCGCCAGGTTGGTACCCTCGGTGAGCACCATATCATAGTAGCTGACGATGCGGTAATAAGCGCTGTCTTCCAACTCGCCGACGTACGGGCTCAGCCCCATGAGTTTGGTACGAATCTCATCGAGGTCAAAGTTGGTCACTTCTTCTATCAGCCAGTCGCTGCCAGCATCACCGGCATAGGACCAGGCATACAGCGTCTTTCCATCGCCATTGAGGTTAAGGCAACTATTACCGCTGAAGTCACTCTTGGAAGAGATGTTGACATACTTCTGCGAGCCTGTATTGTTGGGACTCGTCTGAATAAACAATGTTGTCTTGGAAGATGCAGGAGCGCCGAAATCGGACTGCAGATATTCTCCCGTGTTAGCGTTGCGGATAGAATAGCCGTTGCCATCTTGCAAGAGCACCCACACTTGAGCGATTTGAGATGTGCTGAGTGTGGCTCCTGAAGCCTGCCCGTTCTTCGTGCTGGACAGACAAGCATTGGATGAACGCTTGTTGCGGAAGCGCACCAGTCCCGTTGGAATGTCCTGAGCATAGACGTCAATGCTTCCTATCACAGACAATAAAGTCAAAAGAATGAGATAGAGTTTCTTCATAGTTCAGTTAGTTTTTAAGCGTTTTACGCGACAAAAATAACCTTTTCCACTGACACAGCAAAGGAAAAAACAGAAAAACGAAGGGAGAAAGGACAAAAAAACGCTGGAGCACGCCAAAACGTGCTCCAGCAATAAGATGTTATTTGAAGGAGTTATCCTTTTATGTCAGGGTCTTCGTCACTTGACCACGACCTTGGTACCATTCAGGATGTAAGCGCCACGTCCGAGCGTGCGGAGGGTGTTCAGGTTACCCTTCTTGGCTACGAGACGGCCGTCGATGGCGTAAACAGCGCCGCTGCGACTGACATTAGTCAGAGCTGCCTGAATGCCGTCTGCTGCATCAAGGTCTATCTCAATGCTAATGGCATCGCTAATGGACAGTTGCTCGTCAGAAGCGATATAGGCACCATAGGCCAAGACGGAGCTGTTCTCCATCATCGGACGGGACACGGTGAAAGCATAGGGCTTGCTGCTGTCTACTATGATGAAGCCCTGACCCGGCGTAAGATTGGTGAAGGTACCCTTCAGTGCATCCTGTGTCTCGGGGTCAGCGACAAAGCTGTAGCCGTGGGCAAAAGCTACCGGCTCGGCTTCGTCCTCAGCAATGTAGTCCTCGGCTTCGCCATCGATGTAGATGAACGGACGACCGGCGTGTGCATGGTCAATGGGTGACAAGGTAACCTTGGTTCCTTCTACCTTGTTGACAGTATACATTTGGCCTTCGTTGTCCTTGCCCAGGGAAAGGTCGACAGGATAGCAGTAGGTATAGATCTGACCCATCTTGACATTCATGTAGAACTCGTTGCCGGCATAGTCCTCAGCCACGTCTTCCACCTCTTCTATATAAAGACCGCTGCGGCTTCCAGGTGCGTTCTCGCTCCAAGTGACAAGGACGTTGTAGAGACGCTGTACGTGGAGATTGTTGTTGCTGACACCCTTCAGGTCGGTGGCAGAAATCAGGTTCTGACCATAGCCGATACCTTTGACGTTGAACAAAGAGGGATGAATGCTCAGCGTGCACAGACCCGTAACACCTGTACGGATGAACAGACCCGTAGCCTTGTTCTGAATGACATATGCAGTATCTCCGACAGCAACAAAGCGGAACTTAGCCATGTCTGCGTTCTCGATGTCTTCTTTGTCATCGACAAAGATGTTATCGCCCAGGCGGACGTCAGCAGCGTCAATGGGTACGACAAGGTTCTGAGCGATGCTGTTCTCCTCATCGACGACATAGCTCTCAGACTTATAGTCGGCCACAGTGAGATACTTGCCCCAAAGCGCCTCGTTCGTCACGACACGGTCGCCGGACTCGGTCTCGGTAACAGTAGCCTCGTTGGTGTCAATATCCCATCCGTACTTCTCAAAGTCTTCCTTGATGCCGAAGTGGATGTTATACCACTTGCCAACTTTGATGGGGTTAGCAGTCTCTACCACGGCTTCGACAGCAGCGTTGATAGAAGCGATGTAATTATCACTTTGCTCTGTGGTATATACGCCACCCCCGTCATAAGCCTTGGCGGCGCTGACGACAGAGGCCAGCGACTCTGCAACAGTATTATCTGCCCAGAAGCCAGGATTCGTTCCAACGACGATGCCTTCAGCCAGAGACTCGGCAGAAGCGATGAGGTTACGCAGTTCGGTCGGGTCGACGTAACTACCCTTGAAGGACTCGTAGGCAGCCTTCAAAGCAGCGCCCTGTTCCTCCGTCACGTCAGCAACAGGAATGAACTCCTGCTCGGCAATCACTTCAGTCAAACGGTTTGCCTGTTCTGCAAGGACGGCATACTGCGAACCTTCAACGACATTGACTGCCTCCATCTGGAAGCCACTCATGTGAGCAATACCGCTGCCACCCGTGTTGCCATCGAAGTAAATGCGGAAGTGCTGGAAGCCCTTGGGAGCGAAAGCACGCGTACGTACTGTCTCCGTATTGTTGCCATAAGGAGTATAGAGTTTAGCCAACGGCGTCCAGGCTTCGTCCTCGGCTTCAGGATCGTTGCTGCCATAGACGCTGACATTCGTAATATGATTGCCTGCAACAGGACGACGCGTCACTGCCAGACGCAGCAACTCGTGCTGAGGCTCTGCAAGGTCAACCTGCAAATAGTGTTTGTGCACGGGCACAGCACCGTTGTGCCAGTCGGTATGCCAGTAGGTAGAAGGATTGTCGTCGATCAGTGCGCCGAAATCCAGTCCCTCCTCACTGTCTGACCATGGGGAACTGAACTGATCCACACTGGTGATAAGGCCTTTGGCCTCCATCTCGGCCTGTGCTGCAGCCAGATCGATATTGGCCGTCTTAATGAGACCTGCATAATCAATCTCAAAGATCTCACGCTGTTTAGCAACTTCACCAGCTGCAATGATTGCCTGTGCTTCCTCAGCGCTGACGGGTTCAAGCACCCATTCAGAGCCAGCAGGACCTGCGTTGTAAGAGTAGGTGGAATACCATCCGACAATCGTATTCTGCACGCCCTTGCCAGCGCTGTGTCCGTTCTGATGCAGATAGAGTCCGTCGGCACCATTCTGTCCGACGACATGGATGTTCAGGTAGGTCACATCATACTCGTCGGTATAGACGGGATCAAAGGCGAGCAGGTTCTCAGAGTCTGTGGTCATGGCGACAGCCTTACTGACAGCCACGTTGTTGAAACGACTTTCACTATACATATTGACGACGTCGTAGCCCTCATCGACCTTGGTGATCTTCCACAAAGCCTGCAACTGGTCGATGGGTTCTTGCCCATCGGGAGTAGCCCAGTAGCCCACAAAATTCTCGCCATTGCGAACACTTAGCATGTATTTGCTGACCTTAACGGCATCTGTGATGTCAAAGCCGTCCTCGTCTTTCTCGCCTGTCGGGAGATCGTTGGTGTAAACCATACCCGCTTTGATGCGGAAGTAAGTGGTGCCTTCGGGCAGGGTGTAGTTCATATTCTTGGAGTCGAGCAGTGCCTGATAGGCATCCTTGATGGCCTGACCGGCAGCTTCCAGTTCTTCCTCCGTGATATCACCTTCGCTCATCTCACTGATGTCATAGCTCTTGGCAATCAGGTCGAAGAAAGCCTTACGCTCGGCTTCTCCGTAGAGACCGGGCTTGTCACCTACCGCAAATTCTTCTTCGACATGCGTGTCATAGCTGTTCAGAATCTTACGGAACTTCTCCATGGCAGTCTCGAAGTCTGCTTTACGCGACAAGGTGATGAAGAAGTCTTTGGTGTTAGCAAAGGTCGACGTGCCCGGAGTAAGGGTGGCCACGGTGAAAGCGACCATACTTTCTTCGATGTCACTGACCTCCACGTGCATAAAATCTTCGCTGCTGGGATTCTCTACAGCGACATCGCCATAGATGGAGACCGATACACCAGCCGTTTTGTTACCGACTACGCCTGTGACTTCACCGCAAGTGAAATCAAAGCTGACACCTGTGATGTTCCAACCGGGAGACACTGTGATTTCGTAGTCCTCGGAATCGGTGCGTCCGCCGACGGAGTTGAAGAACATGATATGCGTGCCGTCCCAGAAGCGCATGTTATTCGCATTCTTTGCCTGACGAATAGTGATGTGTGGGTCCTCTTGTGTGGATTCCCACTTCTTGGCCCAGGAGTTGTTGACATTGTTGTTCCAGTCAGTCCAGAAGCCAGTGCTGGCACTCACTTCGAAAGTGACGACATCGTCAGTCTGCGCAGTCGTGAATCCGGGGAACGCCCAGAACAGCAGCGCAGTGAGGAAAAGGTACATTTTCTTCATAAACGTTTCTGTTGGTTTTAAGATGAGTAATTAAGTTAGTCAGTTCTCTATGAAAAAGCTGAATAGGGTATCTGCGCGGACAAAGTTAGTCCGAAGACACAAAACAACAAACGCCCCACGGAGAAAAAGCGTGGGGCGTTAAAGTTATTTAACTAAATCAAGTGCAAAAGAATAGGGAAAGCTTACTTCACCGTCACCTTCGTTCCGTTCAGAATGTAGATTCCACGTCCGAGGTTCTTCAGGCTGTTCAGGTTGCCCTTACCCACCCGACGTCCGTCGATGGTGAAGATGTCTCCGCTGCGGCTGACGTTAGCCAAAGCCGTCTGAATGCCGTCTTGGCCTTCGGCGTCAATGACAACGGCGATTTCCGCATTAAGGTCGTAAGGCTCCTCGTCAGCAATATAAGCGCTGTTGGCAGCGACCGTCGTATTGGAACGCTTGCTGACAACAAGTGCGTTGCCCTCTGCCACGATGGCTCCGGCCCCAACAAGGGTAGAAGCGAACGTACCCTTCAGCAGGGCATCGGTCTGAGGTGCTGTCACTACGTCGTAGAAGTGATGGAACTGGGCAGGCTCTAATTCATCCTCTGCTTCGTACCCTTCTGTGTCGCCATTCACGTAGATGAAAGGACGACCGGCGCTGGCATGAGCAATAGGAACGAGCGTCACCTTCTGCTCTTCCACTCCAGAGACAGTGTACATCTGACCATCCACAGCAGCGAGAGCTACTGGGAAGCAGTATGCATTCACCTCGCCGACACGGACTCCCATGTTGAAGGCAATGCCATCATAGTCCTCCTGGACGTCTTCTACTTCTTCAATGAGGAAGCCGCTGCGACTGCCGGGATAATCCACATCCCAAGTGACAAGCGTATTGTTGGCCACCTGTGCGTGGAGATAACTCTGTGCCTCGCCCGTCAGACTCTTGGCGGCAAAGACATTCAAGCCATAGCCGATGGCACGGGGATTGAAGAACGAAGGATGCACGCTCAAGGTCACTGCGCCAGAGGTGCCGGCAGCCTTGATGAAGAGGCCCGTAGCCTTGTTCTGAAGCATAAAGGTGGAGTCACCGACAGCTACCAGGCGGAAGAGTGCCATGTCAGCCTCGTCGATGTCGCCCTCGTCATCGAGGTAGAGCTGGTTGCCCAGCATCACATCGGTAGCCGAAAGCGGTTCAACAATACCGCCCTCGAAGGATGCCACGGTGGCGTATTTGTCCCAAAGTGCTTCATGGTCGCCCTGTGCGTCGCCGGCAACGGGATCCCAGCCATAGGTCTCGAATAAATCTTCGCCAGCAAAGCGGATGCGGAACCACTTGTCCGTGGTCAGAGGAATCACAGCGGCGTCAATAGCCTTCGCTTCGGCCCTGAGTTGCTCGATAAACGCATTGCTCTGAGTGGCGGTGTACTTACCGGCTTCGTCATAAGCCTTGGCTTCTGCGAGGGTCTTCGTCAGCGCCTCGGCCGTAGAAGCGTCCTTCCAGAAACCTGGCTGTGTGCCAACGACGACACCCGTGGGCTTGTCCTTAAGTTCTGCCATGACAGTACGCAGTTCTGCGGGATCAACGAAAGCACCCTTGAAGGCATTGTATGCTTCCTGCAGAGCGTCAAAGAGTTCCTGGTTGACGGCGCTGTCGGGTGTCCCAGCCTGAGCAGTAAGTACATTTTCGAGGTTGACAGCCACCTCACCCATCGTAGAATATTGCGAGCTGGGGTTCTCACGGTCCACATAGAACTGCAGTTCCGAGATGTGCCAATAGCCACGGTTATTGGTGGTAGCATCAGCATAGAGGCGGAAATACTGAGAGCCCTGTGGGTCGAAAGCGTCGGAGACGATGGTCTCGGTGTTGTTGGCGAAGGGAGCGTTAATGACGAAGAGTTCCACCCAGCTGTCATCCGGTGCACCGGCATCAGTGCTGCCATAGACGCTCATCGTAGTCACATGGTCGTTGGTTGAAGGACGACGCGTAAACTGCACTGACATCAGCTCGTGCAGCGGCTCCGGCAGATCCACTTGCAGGTAGTGTACGTGCTGTTCCACAACACCATCCCGCCAAATGGAATGCCAGAAAGTGGAAGGATCATTGTCAAGAAGCGCAGCGATGCTACCTTCCGTGGGTTCGTTATACGGCGAGCTGAGCTGGTCGACGCTGGTGATCAACGGTGTATGCTTCACATCCTTTGCAGCTACGATAGCAGCCTGTGCCTCGGCGTAAAGGCTACGGTAGTCATCAATCAGAGCGAGGTTCTGGCGTGTGTCTGCATAGGCGCCAATGATGGCTTGTGCATCGGCCTCGCTGACGGGTTCAAAGACCCATTCAGATGCCTGCGGGTTCTCGTTCTCATAGGTGGAGTACCAACCCACGATGTTACCGCTGCGGCCGGCACCGCCGCTGTGGCCTCCCTGGTGGAAATAGAGAGACGTACCCGTAGCCTGTGACGCGATGCGCAGGTTGACGATATCCTCTCCTTCCGTGTCGGGACCCGACTGCAGATGAGCCAAGTGCTCGATGGCCACCAGATTCTCGCTGGTGAGCGAGACAGTGAGCGGCGTACTGGTCTTCACTTCGTTGAAGCGCATGTCAGAGGCCATGTTCACGAAATCGTAGGCGCCGTCCTTGGCCGTCACCTTCCACAGAGCGGGGCAATAAGTTGCGGGATCCTTGGGGCTACCCCAGCTTGCATACCAGACGCCCGTGGAGTCGCGGCGGACATACATATATTTATATAGGTCGCGGTCTTCCTCGCTGATGGTGTCGCCCGTCTCGGGGTCGATCTCGTAGAAGGTGTTGTTGTACAGCATTGCTGAGCGCAGGCGATAGTAGCCGTCAGGCAGGGTGAAGACGACTTTGGAATCGAGCACAGCCTGATAAGCATCGGCCACAGTCTGCGCCAGCGCCTGTGCACCACTGAGGGTCAGTCCCTCCAGAATTTGGGGATTGTCATCGACGTTGATGCTGTTGAGGGCATCCTCGAGGGCCTGTACAGCCTCTGCCGAATACTCACCAGGCAGCTCACCCGTGGGGAATGCCCCGATGTAATCGTAGTACTGCGAGTAGGTGCTGAGGAGCAGGTTGTAAGCAGCCTCGCTCTCGTCCAGGACATCGAACTCAGCAGCAAAGATGTTCCATACGCTGTTTCCCGACACTTCGGTCTTCTGTCCGGAGGCCCAGGTGACAATGGTGTTGCCCGTGCCATTGTTGTCTATCAGCTCCTGCATGTCAAAGACATTGATAGCGAAGTAGCCAGGACCATGATAACCCTCGGGGTCGCCCTCGTCGTTGGGGTCGATGTTGTAAACGTTGTACTTACCGGCATCATAGACAGAAGCAGCCGTGGTGATGTTGCGGCTGTTGCCAGAACCATTGGGTGCCGTCAGATAGTTTCCCGTGCCGAACTGGATGTTATAGGCACCGTCGGCAGTGGGCAGGAAGCGCACCAGATAGGCCGCTACGGCCGTAGCCGTAGAACCAGGCTGAACATCGTCTATCGACTTCTTGATCAAGTTGTTGCCAATGCCGCAGTCGGCCATAAAACCGCCGCCTGCAGGGGCTTCGTCGCCCACGGAGGGTAGCTCATAGTTGCCCCAGCCACCACTGGTTGGGCGGCCTTGGTACAAGAAGTACCACGTCTCAGGCTCAAACTCTGCGATGCAGGTGCCGACAGAGACACTCTTCATCTGCAGATCGTCTGTCTGAGCGAAGACATTCGTGCCGCCCATGCATGCGAGCAGCGCGAAAAGGAATAGGTAAATTTTCTTCATACAGCAATTAGGGTTAGTTATTAGGGTAATTAGATAGCGGCCGGCTGTCGCCGACCGCAGGAATGCAATCGTTCAGAGAGCTTCGAGCATCGCTATCATACGATCGCCCAACTCGCTCTTGCGCTGGATATGCTCCAAGGTTGCCGTCACGAAAGGATTGCTCTCGAAGTCGCCACGCACTTGCTCGAAGTCGCGATCCACCGTACTCTGACTGGCACCGTCGAAGCCAAAGCCTGTATGTGCCGAGAGTGAGAATTCCTTCTTGGCATCGGCATAGAGCATACGGTCCAACCGCACGACGCTGTCTTTCCACTGCCGTATGATACGGATGAGGTCTTCGATGGTGATGCGGCCTGGATAAAGGCCGTAGTACTCCACCATCTTCTCGTAGGCCCAGGTCCATTCATATTTATAATAGTTCGCGTGCATGAGACGCAGGCGCGAGTCGAAGTCCCCGGCACTCTGCACCAGCCCCGCCTCGACATCGTCCAGCAGGGCGTTGACCAGTTCTTTCGGCGCTATCAGACCAGCCAGATCGACCCACATGCCCCTCCCTTCGGTGCGCGAGGGTTGCAGCGCCTCCAGCACGCTCTCTGCCGATGAGCAGTCGGTGCGTTCGAGATGCGAGATGAGCGAGTTGCCCAGGAACTTTTCGATGGCGATGCGGTAGAGCTCTTGTCCGCGGCGCAGGGAGCTGTTGCTGATCTTGGCGCTCTGATAAGCATAGACATCACTGGTGGCACCGCTCAGATTTTCCAATTCCTGCAGCACATGCAGGCCACGGAACATCTTATCGATGGTATAGGGCGAGAGCAGGTTGAAGTTGATCTGGTCCAGACGGCCATCAGGATGACGGCGGTCGCGCTTGGGCCATTTCTGGGCATCGCGCACGGTGCCCACGGAGCGGAGGTTCACGGCGGGTGCCAGATAGGTCTCGCCGTTCTTCTCGATCAGATAGGAGAAGGGCAGGTCGCTGGTGTCGGCATGGCTGCTGTGGCGTCCCATGACAAGCGAGAAAGCACCGATGCGAGCAGGCCAGAGGATGTAGCTGTCGCTGGAGGTTTTGGCACCTCGCTCCATGGCTCCCTGATGGATGGGACCAAGCTTGTACATGTGGTTGCTTTGGTTGCTGCCGCTGCCGGCGTTCATGAACGAGAACATGCCGGCGATGAGGAGGGTCGATTTGTGATGCGTCACCGTGAAAGGGCCGGCAAAGATGGCACAAGCCTCGCCGTTTTCCTCCTGACAGTTGCAGAAGAACAGGGAGTCTGATGCCGAATAGCCATGACCCAACGAACAGGCCTGTCCGACATAGACACGGGTGAGCGTAGTGCAGTCCTCGACACTGCTGCCGTCCTGGACGATGAAATCGTCGGCTATGACACCGTAGCCGACATGGATGGGAGCTTCCTTACGACTGTTCAGGGTGCCGTTTTTCAGGCGCCCGGCGCCCTCTACCTTGGCATAAGGCCCCACGTACATATTCTTGATATAACCTGTATCCACGATAGTGACATGCTCTCCTATCGTGCCACGTGTACTGCTGCGCTGTGCTACCCGTTCGGCAGCGAATCTTTTCAGCGCAGCAATGAGTTCGGGACGGTGCCGGTAGAAGGCTTCGAGGTACGCTTCGTGGGCTGTCATACCATCGTGAATGGTCACTTCACGTCCGCCCGTCTCGTTCAGTACGGCGACTTCCACACCGTTTCCGAAACTCGACAGACCGTCGCAGAGCACGATGTCCACATTCTCAATGAAGCAGTCATTCGCAATATCGTAGTTGGCTATGTAATTCTTGATATTCTCAATGCAGCAGTTGTCTCCGATGGTCACATTGTGCAACGTCGCATTGTACAGACCTGTGTGCTTGTGTATGCCGCCGGGCATCTCGAAACTGCGTTCGAAACGTCCCAGACGGATGTCGCCCGAGAAGCGTACGCCACGGATGTATTTCAGGCTGGACGCGTCAGAAATCTCGACGCGCGACCAGTCCACGGCCGAGCAGCCCTGCGCCTGCAGGCGCGTTATTTCCTCTTCTAATAATTGTCGCATTACAGTGTTTATTTTTCGTTTGTCTGTTTATTCTTCCTTGAATACCGCTGAAATCATCAAGACATGGAGCCGTGTCAATGCCCGGCAACGCTTCTGCCGGAAAGTCTTCCTCTCATGCGAAACGTGAATCATTCAGCGTTTATTGCAGGATTTCTTGGGGCAAAAATAGCAAAAAATGGGCAAAGCATAATGCTGCAACAGCATTTTTTTGTACTTTCGCACAAAAAAATAGGAAAATGCAGCTCTTTCGACCTCCTTGGATATGGTTGGCGCGCTTTCGACAGCGCCGCGGCTACGGCATTCACTCGCCCTTTGCCTTCGACTTCGTACGCGGCGTAGTGCTGGAATCGTGGCCTTACTACGCCTACGCGACGCTGGCACGCCTGCACCCTTGGTGGGTGCGCGCGTTGCATCTCCGTCCGTTGGCTTGCTGCCGCCTGCTGTTCCGCCTGGCCAACTACGCCCACCCCGCCACGGTCCGCCTCGTAGCGGCATCGCCCGAAGAGCGAGCTTACATCCTTGCTGCCGTGCCCTCAGCACGCGAGGTGGAGACGCCGGCGGCCGATCTCGTCTTCCTCGGGTCAGGTCACATGGCCGATGCCGACGACATCGTACCGCAGATGCCGCCACACGGCCTGCTCATCGTCGAGGGCATCTGCCACGACCGCCACGCCACAGCCGTCTGGCACGCCCTGCAGAACCACCCGCAGACGGGCATCACCTTCGACCTCTACACCTACGGCATCATCTTCTTTGACCGCAGTCGACACAAGCAGCACTACATCATTAACTTCTAAACCCTCGCTGCGCCCCACTGCCCGCTCATCCATCATTAGGTTCATCCGTTAATCGGATCACCTGTTAATACTTTAATATGTTAATTCGTTAATCTGTTCATACGTCATTATGTACCACATCTACACCCGCACCGGCGACACCGGCACCACCAGCCTCGTAGGCGGACAGCGCGTACCCAAACACCACATCCGCCTCGACGCCTACGGCACCATCGACGAACTCAACTCGCACCTCGGCCTGCTGCTCACCTACCTCACCGACACGACCGACCGCCACACGCTGCTCGGCGTACAGAACTTGCTTTTCTCCATAGGTTCCATGCTGGCCACCGACACCAGCCAACGCGACATCCGCCCCGGACGCTACGTCACCGACGATGACATCCGCCTCCTTGAACAGGCCATCGACGATGCCGAAAAGGAGCTCCCCGCATGGCGAGGCTTCATCCTACCGGGCGGCGCGCGCGGAGCCGCCGTGGCACACGTATGCCGCACCGTATGCCGGCGCGCCGAGCGCGCTATACATGCCCTGGCGGTCGAGGCCGAAGTGGACGCCACGCTCATGGCATACATCAACCGACTGAGCGACTACCTCTTCGTTCTGGCACAAAAAATTAATAAATCTGAGGGGATAGAAGAAAATATTTGGCAGAAACGCTCCACAGAAGAAAAATAAGTTGTATCTTCGCGCCCGATTCTGGCGGAGGCCACTAAACCTTTAGCCGAACCGAGACCACTGACACGAAACGTTAAACCCTTAAAAACGCTTACGATAATGTACTGGACATTGGAACTTGCCTCGAAGCTCGAAGACGCGCCCTGGCCCGCCACCAAGGAGGAACTCATCGACTACGCCGTGCGCAGCGGCGCCCCTCTGGAGGTCATCGAGAACCTGCAGGAGATAGAGGACGAAGGCGACATCTACGAGAACATCGAAGACGTCTGGCCCGACTACCCCAGCAAAGAAGACTTCCTATTCAACGAGGACGAGTATTAGACGCTCTTTTTAAGCGTAACTAATTGAGATTCAGTGAGGTGTGCAAAATATTATTTTTTGCACACCTCGTTTTCTCTGTCCTTTTATCGGGTCACCTGCATAACCACGTGGGATTAACCGAAAATTTTGACCAATCTG
>CAMVFC010000064.1 GCA_947166655.1 uncultured Prevotellaceae bacterium | reverse complement strand
TCGACAGTTTGATGTTCATCGACACCTCGTTGCTCGGCACGTCCTTCTCCACCCGCCGGCTGTGGTGATTGCGCACTATCTCCACGTTCGTCACATAGTCCGCAGGGATGTTCCTCGTCGCCAGGTTGTACTTGCCGCCCAGCAGGTCCAACCCCTCGATGTTGAACTGCGAGATGGGCTTGCCCATGTAGCTGATGGCGCCGCTCTGTGCCACGTCCACGCCTGGTAACCGCTTCAGTCCGTCCTCCAGCGTCACGTCGCCCTTGCCGAGGAACGACGCCAGGTTATGGCTCAGCGTGTCGCCCCTCTGCCGCAGCGGGTCGGCCTTCACCGTCACCTCCTTCAATGAAACGGCCTTTGGAGTCAGCACCATGTCCTGCACTATGGGCTTACCCCCTCCCTTCGGAGGGGGCAGGGGGAGGCTTTCCTTCTCATAACTGATATGGGTGAACGTGAGCATCAGACCTTCACGGACTTTTTCGGACTCATCCTTCCGTGTCCTTCCGTGTTCGTCCGTTGCTAATATGATGCTATACTCGCCCTTCGCATTGCTGCTGGTGAACGCCAGCGTTTTCGTGCCGCTCACCAATTTCACAATCACGTCACTCACGGGCTTGTTCTGCAGGTCAATCACCCGCCCCGTCACCTTTACCTGCGCCAACGCTGACGCTGCCAGCGCCATAAAGACCATCATGGAAAGCAGAATCCGCTTCATTCTTTCTGCCTTTATACACGAATTGCCATTAATTGACCACAAATTATTCATAAATTATTTCGTTTTGAACGGAGTATGAAATTATTTTTGTACTTTTGCACACAGAAATCATTAAACGTATGAGTTATGACATTCTTAAATCAGTTTCACAAGGAGGCGACGGAGCGCAAGATGCGGAAAATCGCCGAATCGCAGCAATCGCCGATGAGCTCCGCCGACTTTGCCAACTACATGAAGCGCAATCTGGAACTGGCCAAGCAGATGTGACTCCTTTTGTACCCCATCCCGCTCCCCCTCACAGTCGAGCGGGCTTTTTGTCTCTGTATGTCTTGTAGGTATGTCATTCCTTTTCTAATGGTTGACTTCGTCTTCCACTGTCGCGATTCGGCATAGTTCAAACAAGTTTGACTCTGCTCTCACTGCTCCAGTGGTTTGTAAACATGCGCCTTGGTCAGTAGCGGTTGACCATTGGCAAAGATGAACGGCTGGCCGTCATTTTTATAAACCTCCATGTGCGAGATGCTTCCCTGAAAATCTGGGATGTAGTAGGTGGGATTCTTGGTATACCGCTTGTGCCCATAGACCTCGTTGCGATGCTTCAGCAGTTTGGCGTATGCCATACGCTGCACATCGGGCTTCCGCTCGTAGGTGATGGGCGATGCCTCCATCCGCAGCTCCGCGAGGCAGAAAGTGTGCGCCTCGCTCTCGACCTTAATAATCAGCCCCGGCAGACCGCGCAACCGCCACGGCCCTGCCGATGACGGCACGTCCTCGGTATAGCACACGTGCCACTCCACGCCACGGAAGGTTGCTGTGGCCTGTTGACAGTGGTAGCCGCTCACCGTCACAGTATCTTCCGTCAGCGTCCATGAGATTTCGGGCATCGGCTCATGCCCTTCAAACTCATGGGGGAAGATGAACTCGCGCACGGAGGTCTGACCTTCTGGCCAGCCCGTCCACACCGTCGGCATATGGAGGATGGCCTCTTGGTGTTCTGCTTTCAAGTCCGCTATGCTCTTCTCGTCCGTCAGTCTGTAGCAGGAGGCTGGCATCGACTTCGTCACCGTCCGTCCTACCTGCACCACGACTTGCATCCTGTCCGTGACGGGCGTATCCTCGTCGTCCAGCGTCCTACACTCATAGTCGTACACGGCTACGAACTGCGCCGTGTCAACAGTCTCTACTTGTCCCTGCGCTGCTATTGTCAGCACAAAGGCCATCATTGTCATTATAATCTTCTTCATCTCGCTGCTACTTCAGTTCCAACGCCTGATACTTATGCGCCTTAACCGGTACATACAATCCTCCCACAAATTGATAGCTCCCACTCTTTTGGCCTACACTTACGACTTCTTTCACATCCATATAGAACATGGGATTGGTCAGGTATATGCGATTGCCAAATACGGTCTTCTTCTGTTTCAGCATCTTCTCTCTCGTCGCTTTCATGTATGGTTTCACGGTTTCACGCATACGGCGCTCTTCTATGGAGAACTCTGAAACAAGAGAACCTGCTGAATATGTGATGGGGACCGCTTCCTGATAAATGCCGATCAGCTTGAACGTATGGATTCCCTCTTCATCCGCAGCGTAGGTTATCAGGCCTGGCAGTCCCTGCAACTTCCAAGGGCCGGCTGCGGTGGGAATGTCCTCGGCATAAAGCACATTCCACGTCTTGCCACGGAACTTTCCATTCGCCTTCTGGCACAGATAGCCGCAAACAGAATCGCTGCCCTCCACCATATTCCATGTCGGCATCTCCGTATCTTCAGTTACCTCGTACTGAAATGGCGGAATCGATTCGAGCGTAACGGTCTTGCCTTCCGGATGGCCAACCGTAGTCGTGGCGATATGCATCAACGCCTCATTGTGCATGAACCAGAAGTGGTCATCGCCTATCTCTTCGTCTCTTTGCTGCTGAAACAGATAGCGTTCGTAAGTCCATGTCTTCCACACGTCATCGCCCACCTGCAAGGCCAGACGGATAGAGTCGGTGACAGGCTGTCCTTCCGCGTCCGATGTGTTGATAGAATACTTATACACTGCCGTAAACTTTGTCTGACACAAGGTATCAAGCTTTTCACCGTTTCGTGTAAGCACCTGTGCCGACATTGTGCTGGCAACGAATGCAAGGATCATTGTAAGTTTTGTTTTCATTGTTCTTGATGTTTTACACAAATTATCACTAATTGACCACAAATTATTCATAAATTATTCCGTTTTGAGCTGAGTTTCAGTTATTATTTGTATCTTTGCGGCGTAGAACCAATAAATGCACATTGATTATGGCAAGACCGATCAGAGAGACCCCCGTACTGAAGGGCGAAGATGCCTTCAACTTCGAGTGGAGAAGGCTGCAGGTTGAGAACAGGACTCCTGAGGAGCGTGCCGAGGCTCGCAGAAAGTTTCAGGAGGCAGTGGCAGAGGCAAAAAAGCATATTGAATGGTGCTGGTAATTTATGAAGCTTGTTCCTCTGACTCCTGACTATGAACTGACTCCATTTGACTGTGGAGACAGCGACTTGAACGAATTTCTGTTCAACGATGCCAAGAAGGCACAAGAACTGCGCATCGCCAATACGTTCATCCTTGAAGACGATGGACGTATTGCTGCTTATTTCTGTTTGTTGAACGATCGCATCAGCCGTAATGAAATAACGAGTAGCAGATGGAAGAAGATTAAGGCAAGTTCCCCTGTGAGCAAGCAGTTCCGGAGTTACCCATGCATCAAGGTTGGCCGTTTCGCGGTTTCCTTGAACTTTCGTGGGCAGAATGTCGGAACATGGCTGATGGATAATCTTAAAGAGCGACTCAATGCAGGACAGAACCAATCTGCTTTCTGTTACATCACTGTCGATGCCTATCTCTCTGCCATTCCCTTTTATGAAAAGAATGGTTTCAAGGCACTCACCAAGAAGGAAGAGGACGAGCACACTCGCCTGATGTTCTTCGACATGATGGATGTGCTTTAACACCTCTATAGAAACTTTGCTTCCATACCACCTCCCGCTCCTACCCGAGCGGGCTTTTTATCTCTGTATGTCTCGTCGGTATGTCATTCTTTCTTATTCTATTTCCAACAGTTGACTTTGTCTTTCTCTGTCACGATTCGGTCATTTAAGCAAACTTAATGACTCTCACTGCTCCAGAGATTGATACTGATGCGGATTAGACACTAAGACTACCCCTGCAACGCTGCTTATGTTATCGCCAGCAGAGTTAAAACTGTTCTCCACATAGCCGAAGGCTGTCATGGGGTCGGAGGCATAGTAAGTAGGATTCTTCACGTAGCGACTATTGCCCAGCACTTTCTTTTTGTATGCCAGAAAAGCGGAGGCTTTCATTTCTTGGTAGTCCACTCGCTGACTGGCAAATTTGCCGTGGCCGTCAGGGACAATCCAAGTGACGTATTTGGTATATATGATTGGTGTGTCCTCCTGATGGAAGCCATAAAGCGTAAAGGTGTGTATGCCCTTCGCATCGGTAGCCTTCGTGATGAGACCTGGCAAGCCTCCCAGCTTCCACGGCCCGATGCTGGCTGGCACTTCCTCCGTGTAGTACACATTCCAAGTCAGGCCGTGATACTTGGCCGTGGCCGATTGGCAAGCATAGCCGCAGATGCTGTCCTGCCCATTCGTCAACTCCCACTCCTGCTTTTCCAATGGCTCGTCCGTCATGTAGCGATACGGGTAGAGCATCTCTTGCGTTGTGATTCTTCCTTCGGGGTAGTTCGTGAAGACAGTCCCCATGTGCATCTGGGCAGCCAGATAGCCGTCAGCTATCCGAGAGCCCCCCTTCTTCTGCCTGTCGTACTCTTCGTAAGGGAAACTCTTTGTGATGCCGCCCGAGGTCTGCACTGCAATGTACATTGAGTCTGTTACCGGCTGTCCGTCAGCATCTGCGGTTTTACACTCGTAGCGATAAATCGCCGTAAACTTTGACACGCCAATCGTGTCTCTCTGTGCCTGCGCTCCTATCGTCAGCACCAAGGCCATCATCATCACTAAAATCTTTCTCATTGTTCTTGATGTTTTATGAGGTTATTACTTCTTTTTATGTTCCTATTCATTCTTTTTCTCCGCTGCGCCTCCAGCGATGCTCTCCTGCCCTGTAAGTAGTGACGCTGGACGTGTAGCGATGCTCTCCTGCTCGAAAAGTAGGGCCGCTGAGGGCTTGGAGGGGGCTTCGGTGCCTGTATGTGGGTGCCACTGAGGGCGTAGAGGCGCTACTTATCGGTGATGTTTGGCCGTCTGAGCGTGTAGCGGTGCTACTGATCGGTGAGGTTTGACCGTCTGAGGGCGTAGAGGCGCTACTGTTCGACGAGGTGAGGCTGTCTGAAGGCTCAGAGGCAGGTCTGGAGGGTGTGGGGCCATGCCTCTGAGCGCGTAGCGTTACTCAGGCGTGACGGGAGTCACCTCCCCGCCGCCCGTAGCTACTAAGCAAACGGGGAGGCACCAATCATAGAAACTGGCGTGATTTATTTACTAACTTTACTGAAGATTCACAGACCTGTCCGTGCGGGTCTTCCAAGATATTTTATCTGAGGTTGTAGTTGACGGCTCTGGTCATCTGCACACGGACGGGTATGCCATTTTGTCGGCCGGGCTCGAAAGGCGGCATTCCGCGATAGAGTTCTTCCGCCGCTTCACGCAGGGCGCGACGGCCCTCGTCGTCTTCG
Organism: uncultured Prevotellaceae bacterium; assembly: GCA_947166655.1. Taxonomy (GTDB): domain Bacteria; phylum Bacteroidota; class Bacteroidia; order Bacteroidales; family Bacteroidaceae; genus Physcousia. Next base: position 13,035 of record CAMVFC010000064.1, on the reverse strand, counting down.
GCCTGCGACAGGTGCCTGTCCTCCGCTCCGTATGCGATTACTACCGCGTCGACCTCTCCCGAAGGTGAGTCGATGGCATGCACATTCGTGATGCGGCCATCCGGCTCGACGATGAATTGCACCTTGACGGTTCCCTCCACGCCGTTCTCAGCGGCCTCCTTCGGATAGCGCACGTGGTGGGCCATGTACTGGTCGAAGGCCGCGCTGCCACCAGGGAATCGGGGCATCTCCTCGGCCGTGGCGAACACGATGTCAGGCTTTATTGGAGTGTCTTCCGGCGTTTCCTCCCCTCCCTCAGCAGGAAGGGGCTGGGGGTGGGGCTGCTTCGTCTCTATCTGGACGGCGCCGCCCCTGCCCTTCTCGCCGTAGATGGCGGTGGCGCTCACGCCTTTGAGCACGGTGACGTAGGCGATGCTGTCGCCCTGGAGCTGGTTCACGCGGTCACGGTCCACCTCCTCGCCGTCGACGATGAGCAGGGGCTCGATGACTGGCGTGGCCGAGACGACGAGCGTGAAGAGGATGAGCGGCACGACGTAGAGCGCCTTGGCACAGAGCCAGGGACTGGACGGCGGGCGCTTCATCATGTCGATGCGCTTCGCGATGTGGCTGCGGTTGAAATTGTTGGCAAAGGCATACGCCGTGTCGGCCAGTGCCTTGCGGACGAGCAGCGTCTGGTAGTCGGACAGTGAGACGCCCTGGCGCAGCACGAAGTCGTCGGCCTCGTACTCGTGAACGTTGCGCAGGCTGCGGCCAAGCATGTAGATGACGGGGTTCCACCACTGCACGGCCTCGACGACGATGAGCAACAGAATGTCGAGCGAGTGATGCAGGTGGATGTGTGCCCGCTCGTGCAGCAGGATGGCGCGTCCGAAGCCCCCCTCCCCGCTCCCCCCGAAGGAGGGAGAGCGACCAAAGGTCTGGTAGTCGGTCTCGCTGATGTAGATGCTGTGCATCCAACTGAAGGGCGCGCCGTTGCCCACGTGGCAATAGACCGTGACGCCGTCCTTCTCACGCTCCCGCCACAGACAGCCGCGGCGCATGGCCCAGCGTATCTGCACCAGTTGGCAGATGCGCAGGCAGAGTATGGTGGTCATACCCGCCGCATAGATGATGGCGAGCCACTCCTGCCATCCCCAGGCGGGGGCCTCCTCCTCGCTCCCCAAGACGTGGATGGGTGCTTCGACGATGGCGGTCTCTATCTGATAAACCATTTGCTGCGTGTCGGCCACCACCGGCATCTGTGTGAGGCCGTCGGGGGAGGTCACCTTGCACAGCGGCTGCACCAGCGCCAGCAATAGCACGGTGAGCAGCGTCAGGCGGTTCAGCCGGAAGAAGCGCTCGCGGCGCAGCATCAGCGTGTAGGGCAGGTAGAGCAACGTAAGTACCAGCGCCGACTTCAGGGTATAGACAAGCAATATGTTCATTTGCGATTTACGATTTTCTATTTACTGCTTTCAACATCCTCCAGCAACGCTTTGATGTCGTCTTCCGTCAGATGTTCCTCCTCGACAAAGAAGCAGAGCATCTTCTTGATGCTGCCGCCGAAGAAGTTCTTCTTCACTTCCTGCATAGCCTGCCGCGTGTACTCCGCCCGCGTCACCTTGGCCACGTACTGGTGGGTCTTGCCCTCGCCCTTGTTCTTGAAGTAATCCACGAAACCCTTCTCGCGCAGCACCTTCAGATAGGTGGCCACGGTAGTGTAGGCAGGCTTCGGCTCTTCCCACCGCTCCAGGATGTCCCAGGCGCAGGCGGCGTGGTTGATGTCCCAAAGTATCGACATTACTTGGAACTCGGTCTTGGTCAGTGTCTGTTCGTTCTTCTTCATCGTCATCAGGTTTTTCTTGGTGCAAAGAAAGCGCAAAAACCCGAATCTCGCAACTCTCCGATATACCTTTCCACGCCGCCCCGCCCCTTTTTAACCTTTATTCTTAGAAATGCAACAACTATTTGCAATCTAACGGCTGGAAGACGTGCGGCTTGTCGTGTACATACACGCCGTTGATGAGCATTCCCTCGTTGAGGTAGACGGTTTCGGCAGAGTGGAGGTCAGTGATGTAGTAATGCGTATTCTTGAGGTAGAGCCTATTGCCGAAGGTCTTGATTTGGTTCTTGATGAGCTTTTCCTCGGAAGTCTTCATCGTGATGGCGCTGGTCTCGTAGTAGATGGGAGATGTGGCGTGCTGTATTTCGGCGATGGTGAAGCGATGGATGCCACCGTCCGCCTCCGCTTCGAGAATCAGCCCGGGCAGTCCGCAGAGCTTCCACGGGCCGGCTGTCGTGGGGATGTCCTCGGCGTAGCGCACCGTCCACTGCCGTCCGTGGAACTGGCAGGTGGCCGTCTTGCACAGGTAGCCGCCAACGGTCACGGTATCGCCGCTCAGCGTCCAGTCAATCGGCTTGCGCTCCTCCCGCGTCTCATAGATAGTGGGAGGAATGGCGTCACGCACGGTCATCATGCCGTCGGGATAGTTCATCCATACCTGAGGGACAAAACAGTAGGATTCCGACCGCAGCAGCGGAAGTTCCTCATCGCTGCCGAAGTCATAGCCCTCCATGTATTCCCTCTCGTTCAATCGCAGGAAACCGGTGGCTGCCCGCTCTTCGCCTTCCGCCCATACCCGTTCCTTACGGAACTTCCGGTAGGGGAAGCTGCGCGTGCAGTGCTGTCCCACCAGCAGGCACACCTTCATCCTGTCCGTCACCGCCTCGCCGTCCGCGTCCTGCGTCTGACATTCGTAGTCGTACACCGCCACAAGGCTCGACGTGTCGATGCTGTCCTGATGAATCTTGGCCGCATGCATCGCTGCCATCATTTCGGCAAGGCCGTCGTCTTGGGCCTGCGCTGCTATCGTCAGCGCAAGGGCCATCATCACTATCAATAACTTCTTCATAGTTTTTTTGCCGCAAAGGTAAGGGAAAAACTTACGAAACGTCGCCTTTTCCAGTTTACATACGGTTTACAATTGATTTGTAAACTGAGTTTACACGCTGTTTTCGGGGATTTTTAGTAATTTTGCAGCCGTTATGAGACAAACAGCGACAATCCTTTGCCTATTGATGGCGATGATGACGGCTTGCCAGTCACAACATGAGCGGCAGGTGCAGATGATGGCTGACCTGTTGGAGGCCACGGATAATTATGATGTGATGCCCAACGACTCCGACGCCCGCGCCGTGCTTTACTATATGGAACGTCACGGGTCGCCTCGCGAGCTGCAACAGGCATGGCGCATGATGGCGAAGATGTACCGCCGCCACGGGGCGCTGATGTACGAGGGTTTTGCCTACGAGATGGCCGCCGACTGCGTGGACTCGCTGAGTGCCGACTTCGACCCGTGCGCCCTGGCCGAGATCTGCTACGAATGGAGCATCAACCAGTATTTCTGTTTCGATGATTGGCAGGCGCAGAAAACGGCCCGACGTGGCATGGAGCTGGCACAGCAGGCGGGCGACACCTTGTTATATTACAGATGTATGGGACAAGAGGCCTACGTGTCGCTGGTTGTGAATAACGATGCGTACTTCCTGCCCACCGCCTACCGCGCTTTCAGCGAGCTGTGGCAGCGGGGACGGAAGGACTGGGCGGTCGATGCCTTCGTGCCCTATATGTCCTACCTCGTGAACTACGACCGCGAGTATCTTGAAAAAGTTATCCATTGTGCCGGAGGCATCGAAGCATTCTTCCATGATCAAGACGTGGGGCCTTTCTTTGAAATCAAGGATGCCAATCTGTCCGATTCGATGACGGCGTGGATGCAGCGTTACGAGCGTTTCACCCGCGAGAATCTGGAGTGTATGGGGTCGTATGCCGCCATCGAGTACTGGAAGCTACGTGGTGACTACCACCTGCGATTGGGCGATTTCGACTCGGCCCACTATTACTATATGAAGCTCGACCATCCGTGGAACTACGTCCACATACTGGGCTACGAAAGGCTGATGAACCTCTACAACAAGTTTCCTGACCGCGACCCCGGCTACGAACTGCGCGCCAAGTTCAACTCCAAATACGTTGAGGGCTACATGGACGTGAAGAAAGACCGCTTTTTGGAGAATGAGGACGAGTACCGACAGCGCAATGTGCTCATCAATCACGAATTAACACTGGAGCGCGAGCGAACCCTGCTCATTGGTGGACTATTACTGCTCTTGGGTGGCATCTGTTTTGCGGTTTACTACCTCTACAAACTGCGACGCGAACACAGCGAGACGCTGGAGCAGAACCGTGAGTATGCCGATATGCTGCGTTCAATGAAGCAGCAGACACGCCCCGACATCATCGACACCGACATCGCCCAACGTTTCCACGACCTCTCGGCACAAGACGGCCACCCCACGGCAGAAGACTGGCAGGCACTCCGCGACGAGATTGACCGCCAGCATCCCCAGCTCTTCGCCACCCTACAACAGCAATATGGTGAGCACCAGCCCGACCAGACGTTGACCGAACAGGAGCGCCACGTCATCAGCCTCATCGTCATCCGTTGCAGTCCCCTGCAGATGTCCGTCCTCCTCGTCTGCACGAAGAGCAACGTCAGCAACCTGCGCCGCCGTCTCTACCATAAGCTGACAGGTAAGGAAGGCAGCGGAATGGACTTGGATAAATACGTTGCAAAACTCTAAAACTGTTTTAGAAATTCGCGATTAAGTGAGGTCCAGCAGCCATTTCCAGCATGGAATCACCTCTATGGTGCCGTGTTTATCGGTCAGTGTGCCTTCTTCGTCATAAGTGATGATGATGCGCCTACGACAAGGATGCACATTTGGAAGTTTCTCCAATGGTTCTTTTTCCCGTTTCTCTGTTTCCGGATCAGCTATAGAATAGGATACTTGTATAGCGAGTTCGTCCTCCGGTACATAGAAATCCACCTCAACATTCACATTATAGAAGAAAACCCGCTCATTGTCCTCGTCGTGTCCATACTTACGGAACAGAGACAGGACCACCATGTTTTCAAGCAGGATGGTATCTGCGTCCAACAATTGCAATGTCAGCAGACCATTGTCAATGAAATAGTATTTGCAGATGCTTTCCTTGTCACTGAACGATGACGCAATATTCCTCAGGCGAAGCAGCAACCACGCATCCTCGGAAAAACTAATATAGTTTGATACCGTGGGAACGCTAATCTTACCCGACACACTTGAGAGAATCTTCGAGATGCGATTGTACGATACGGGTTGCATCACGCTTTCAGCCATCTTCTTAATCATCATCTGAAGCAGACGTGGATTGGAGATTCCATTACGCTGTACGATGTCACCAAGGTATATCTTTTGGAAGACACTCGACAGATAGCTTCGCTTCACCGGCAGTTTGATAGACTCTGGCAGGCCTCCCCATGTAAAGTACTCACCGTATGCTTTCATAAACCTGGCCTTTGATTCTGTAGCCGTCAGGGCCAAGTCGTCGTAGGCCACACCAGTATAAGACAGGTATTCCTTGAAACTGAAAGGATAGACTTCTACTCGCAGGTAGCGGCCACCTAAGGCCGCCATGATTTCCTTCGACAGCATCTTGGCATTCGAGCCAGTTATGAACACGCTGTATTTCTTGTCTGCCAGGTTGCGGGCGAACTTCTGCCAGCCATCCACATTCTGGATTTCGTCGAGAAACAGCATGGGGCGTTTTCCGTACATCTCCTGATGGCACTCCAGTATCAGGTTGAAGTCATCGGCAGAGAATCCCTCCAATCGGGTATCCTCAAAGTCCAGATAGAGCATTTCGTCCCATCCCTTGCCGTCGGCCAATAGCTGCCGCATCTTCTGGAAGAGGAGGAAAGACTTGCCGGAACGTCTGACTCACACAAATATCATCAGCGGGAAAATGTCGAGATCATAATGACGAGGAAAGATGTCGTACTGCTCCACATCCTTCTGGTTGTCAAGCATCACTTGCTTCAACGTATTTCTTGTTATGCTCATCTGTCTAAAAGCGCTATTCTATAAACTCGTACTTAACAAATCGCCACAAAAGTATAAAATATAATTTAATAAAACAAACTTTTTGCGGAATATGTCACTCTCTTACCCAACTTTTGCGCCTCCTGCGCGCTCGGCTCTGCCGCTTCGCTTGCGAAGAACTCTCTTGTTCTGATATTTCTTTCTGCTCATGATGGGGTTATTTCTTTTTCGGATTCTTATTGAGCTATGCTCTTCCTACATCACGACTCGGCAAAGCTCAATCAAGATTGGCTTTGCGCTTGCTGCTCTGTCGGTTCCAGTGATACACCAGATGCGCCATGACGTAGTGCGGGAGGGAGCGGTACCAGGTTTCGGTGCGGCCCTGGGCGTTCACGGAGTACTGCGTATTGCTGAGTTGGTGCAGCAGGTCGAAGGCTTCGATGCGGGCGATGAGTTTGCCTTTTAGGAACGGCTGGCTGACGGAGGCGTTCAGCACGAAGTCGTCGGTGTTCAGTTCGCTGCTGCCGTAGCCACGACGGGAGTACACGTTGCCGTCGGCAGACAGCGTGGTGTTCAGGCGCGGCAGGGTGTAGCGGGCAGAGAGGCCACACTGGAAGTCGGTGGCGTTCAGGGTCTCGAAATCGTACATCTTTCCCTCCGAGTGCCGCCAGCGGATGTCGCCCGTAGCGCGGATGTTCAGTGTACCTTTATTATATTGTATGTAGGCGTTGTCGTGCAGGGTCAAGGTATTCACCACGTTCTCCTCACTGGCCGTCATACCCGAGAGCATGGCGTGGTCTATGGAGTGGTGACAACCCGCATCGGCATTGGTCTGCCACGACCAGTAGTGGTTCTTGTCGATGGTGCGGCTGATATCGAACTTGGCATTCAGGCGGTATGCCCCGCTGACGTTCATGGGCTTGTAGGTATAGACGCCGCTTGCAGGGTCGTAGGTCGCCGACTGCGCCGTCTGCCGGTGGTAAAGGTCTGCCGAGGTGCCTACATGCCATTGCTGCTGGTTCTTTCCAGCCTTGTTCGAATAGTCTATGCCGAAGTTGGAGGTGACGAAACTCTTCAGGTCGGGGTTGCCCAGCTTGACGACGAGCGGCTGGCTGTCGTCGCGATAGGTGATGCGGTCGGAAAGATTGGCAGCACTGCGCTTGTGGCTGGCATGTACCCGGAAATCATGCTTGCCGCTTTCCGAGGCATGTCTGAACGATGCCGAGGTATTCACAAACAGCGTGTTCTGCCGTGTCAGCGTGTCGAGTCGGCCCCGCTGATAGTCGAGCGATTCGTGGCGTATGGGGACGCTGATATCCACGCTCCAGCGTTGATAGTTGAGGGTGAATGGGCTGTTGGGAGCCAACTTGTATTTTCCATCGCCATAGAACGAGAGGCTGACCGAGTTCTCTGCTAAGTTTGTCCGGCTGTCGTATGAGTTGTTGAAGTCGGTGATGGCCGTCAATGCGTCTATTTGAGAGGCCAACAGCAGCGTGTCGGGATGGTACAGGTAGTCGTGAGCATCGGTGCGCATCAGATTGAAATTTTCGCCCAAGCGCATATTTACACTCTTGGACAGCGGCATCATGTAATTCAAAAACCCACTGCCCGATGTCGTGCGGTTGCTGATGTCGTCCACGTTGTGTTGGACGGTCTGTTGCGGATTCACGTATTGCCGTGTGCTGTATCTCATGGCCGATTCCGACTCGTTCTCACGTTGCTCTGCCCTGACGTAGAAGTTCATACGTTTCTGTTTTTTTCCCACATTGAATGCACCCTGCGCCTCCATGCTTCCGCTCCATGCCGTCCCCTCGTTGAAACCACGACTCAGCTGCGAGGCCGTCAGCGTGTCAGTCCACTGGTCGAACATGGAACTGAATGCGCCGTGATTCTTGGAATATCGGAAGTCGGCCACCGCATAGAGCCAGAAAGGCTTGGTCAGCGTGAACTCATCGTGCGCATTCCACGTCCGGCTGCCCGTGTGGTTGCTGCTTTCGGTCAGCGATGTGGGCGTAAGCCCCTGCAGGCGCTCGGCTATGCCGCTTGGCCACGCCAAGAACTGCTCATAGCGGCTTCTCGATTCGCTGATGTCCGTAGTCGAAGTGTACGAGGCTGTCAGTTTGTTCTTCACCTTGTCCTCCTTGGCGTAGTAGGCCATCTCTCCGGCCACGCTTCTTGTCGTCAGCTGGTTCTTTGGCATTGAGGCTGGAGTCCATTGGCCCGACTGCCCGATGTGGCGGCTCTCGTTCACATTGTTCAGGTTTCCTAATAGCGTGAAGCGGTAATGGTCGCTGAAGCCGAGGGCAAAGGCACGGCCGAGCCATCTGTCCTCAGTTCCCACGGCACCCTCCACATTGGCGATGTAGCCGCGCTGGTACTCCTGTTTCAGGTTCACGTCCATCACAAACTTCTTCGGATCCACGTCGTAGCCCAGTGCTTTGCTCATGTCCGACTGCTTGTCGTAGACCTTGATGTTCTGCACGGTGTAGTACGGAAGATTCTCCATCAGCACCTTCTTGTTGCCCCGCATGAACGAGTGCGAACCAAGCAGCAATTCATCCACCTTGCGTCCGTTCACGAATATCTCGCCCGCCTCGTTCAGCGTCACACCCGGCATCTGGCGTATCAGGTCGTCAAGCATCGAGCCTTGCGGCAGTTGGAATGCCGTGGCATCATAGACGATGGTGTCGCCCCGGTAGAACATCTTTACACGGGTGGCTTTCACAACAACTTCGTTCAAGTTCAGTTCCCGCATCTTGCGCATCTCTATCGTCGGCACCTCCACCTCTGTCTCTTTGCTGCCGATGTTCACGCGTTGCCATACGTCGTCGTAGCCCTTCAGCTGGGCGTGCATCAGCAGCACTTTCGCGTCGGTCGTCACCTTCGCCGAGTATTTGGTAAACAGCGGTCTCAGGTCGCGGTTGTAGGCCGTGAACATCGCTGCCGAATCGACCAGCACACTGCTGTCGGCTCTGCATATTGACACATGGGCATCGGTCAGCGGAGTCTTCAGGAATCCGTCTTTCACGTCGCCCGTGATGGTTATTTCTCTCTGTTGCTGCGCCCATGTGCCGCACACGGCGGCGAGGGCGATGATGATGGTGATGAAGTGTCGTTTCATATTTTATTCTCCAAATATTTCTTTCATTTTCCTGTCAATGCCCTCGCCTCGGAGTCCGCGGCTTACAATCTTGCCGTCGGGGGCGAAGAGGATGATTTCAGGAATGGCATCTATGCCGTAGAGGTCGGTGGCTACATGGTCGGAGTTAATAATCTGCGGATAGGGCATCTGTTCTTCTGCGATGGCTTTCAGAGTAGCTTCGGGTTTGTCCCAAGCGGCGATGCCGACCACCTGTAGGCCGCGGTCATTGTACTTGTTGTAGGCGGCGATAAGGTTGGGAATCTCCTGTCGGCAGGGGCCACACCATGAAGCCCAGAAGTCCACAAGGACGTACTGGCCACGCCCCACGTAGTCGCTGAGTCGCGTGGTCTTTCCGTCGTACTCCACAGCAAAGTCCAAGAACATATCGCCCTCGTCAGACGGTTGAAAAGCCCTCAGATGATTCAGTCGCCTCTGAATGCGGAAGTCGTACTTCACTTCGTCGCCCAGCGATTCAATCAGCTTCTTTTCCGATGTCACCGTCAGCCAGGCAGGACTTCGTAGCATCCGTATGAAAGCCACGCCCAGGGCATCGTCACGATGCTCCCTTATCTGCTCCAAGTACAGGCTTCGCGCCTCGTCGTCTTTTCCGTTGTTAGCCAGATTCCATATTTCTCCTCTTTGCTTCAGGTACATGTCGGTCATGGGTGAGCCTTTCACTGTAAGCCCATTTTTATAGACAATGTCACATCCTGCCTCCAGTATGAACTCCAGATAGGCGGTATCCATCTTTTCTGTACCGAGCCAAGTAATCTTCATTTCGGTATACTGCGGTTTATCCACGTGTCCCGTGAGGAAAAACTTCCCGTCCTTCACGGCGCACTTCTGCTCTATTCCGGCCCTATGATTGGCATCGTTCACGACAAATACAGAATCAATGTCTGTCGTGTCCTTTACCAGTATGCCCACCATAGGCGACAGGTCGCCACTTATGGTATAGTTGTCCTGCTGCGCCTGTGCCGACATGGCGGCGGCAAGGGCGATGATGATGGTGATGATTTGTCGTTTCATTTCTTCTTCGGATTCTTATTCCAGTGATACACTAAATGCGCCATGACGTAGTGAGGGAGGGAGCGGTACCAGGTCTCGGTACAGCCCTGGGCGTTCACGGAGTATTGGGTGGAGGAAAGCTGGTGGAGCAGGTCGAAGGCTTCGATGCGGGCGATGAGCTTGCCCTTGAAGAGGGGCTGTCGTCGCGGAAACTGATACTTCTTTTCATGTTCTTAAGAGTTAACTGTGCTATTTACTCCCTTTTAATTTCGCAAAGTTAGCCATTTCTCCCCTGTCCGCCAACCAATCTATTTTGCAATTTATTTGCATTCTGTTTGCATTTGCTTTGCACGGTCATCATGCCGTCGGGATAGTTCATCCACACCTGAGGGACAAAACAGTAGGATTCCGCCCGCATTGCGAAATACAACCTAAAGACAGCCAGTAGTGTACAGACGGCCGTGAAAGGGCAGACGGAAAAAGGTATTCTCAACAATAGTCACGGGACGAAGCGCCCCACCGACCTGCTGTTTATGCTGTGGCTGAAAAAGTATTAAACAACTACTATCTGTTGAAAGAATAAATGCTATACAGACTGATATTGACATTAATGCTTAAAGCAGGATGCCGACAATTGGCACAGGACGGCCACCCCACGGCAGAGGACTGGCAGGCACTCCACGACGAGATAGACCGTCAGCATCCCCAGCTCCTGCGCCAACCCTTCACCATCAACATAACACACTGACCCTGTGCGTGTTACCGTGAAGGGTTTAATCTTTCGCGATAGTACCATTGCCCCCGACTCCCGTTGCCCCCGCCCCCCGTTGACCACGACTCCCATTGACCACGACTCCATTCTGCTGTTCCTCACCTCCCTACCCTTTCGGTGGCCATACCATTCCTGTGTTCTTCACCCCCTCGTTTGTGTAAAATGAGCAGGCTCTTTTCCGTTCTCCGGGGCCGACTTTTTCCGTTCTCCGGGGCCGACTCTTTTCCGTTCTCTAGGGCTGACTCTTTTTCGTTCTCTGGGGCTGACTCTTTTTCGTTCTCTGGGGCTGACTTTTGCATTACTGACGTATGTCGGCAGTATTGCTGACGTTCGTCAGCAATACCTCTTTCAGCGTCTTACGTTGAACTGACTATACCCAGAATTGGCTTGCCCTGACGCCATGACAGCCCGTGGCCCGCGATTCCTCTGCCTGTCCCCAGCGACTCCTCCATCAGCAAGATATGCCGTAACATCTTCGGCAAAATAAAAACCAGCAACCATTCACCATAACTTGCTATCTATCAGCAACAAACACGCTCGGTGAAGGGTTGCGGCGAAACATGTCATGCTTATGCCACCGCCCACGTACGCACCCTCGGACAGACGACACCGACGCAGGAAACGACCCTGAAGGGGTCGCCCATCAACGCGAATGGGGCACGCATTCAGCGTGCATCCATTGTGACCGCCACCGTTTCCGTAGGTTCTGCGAACCCACGGCTATTGAGAGGCGACGGTTCCGCCGTCCTGCGGCGCTCAAAAACCATAGAAGCAATGAAAAGGGATTATCAGGAACCCGCCGTCCTGCGGCGCTCAAAAACCATAGAAGCAATGAAAAGAGAATATCAGGAACCCGCCATAACGGCGGTGCAGCTCCAGCAGAGGACGATGCTGCTGACCGGCAGCAATGAAGTCCAGTCTTTCGGAAGCAGCAGTAGCAGCCTCCGCTACAGTGGCAGCGACGATGACATCGACTACGAGGATGCAAGATAAGAAAGTATTCCCTCAACAAAGAATTAATGATTATCCGCAATCGTACCACCAAATTTTTGGGCAGTCCTACGGGCTGCCCAACTTTTTTGCACACATATATAAAAATAATAGGAAAAACATTTGGAGAATATAATCAAAATGATTATCTTTGCAGCGTATTTGTAACAATAGTACACCATGAAGTTATTTGATTTCAACAAGTATTTCCCCGATGAAAAGGCTTGCCGAAAGGCATTTAAGGAAATGAGAGACCGTGAGGGTGTGGTGTGCCAGCACTGCGGTTCTCACGATGTGGTATGGCTGGAGAGCAAGCAGCAGTACCAGTGTAAGCATTGCCGCCACCGCACGACGCTCCGAAGCGGAACAGTGATGCACGGCTCAAAGCTACCTTTTATGTATTGGTTTATCGCCATGCACCTGCTGACGGCTACGAAGAAGAGTATATCGGCAGCGGAACTTCAGCGGCAGTTGGGGCACAAGCGTTATCAGCGACTGGTTACGAAACAGGAACACCCTTGAATATTTGGCAGCATGGGAGAGTTTAAACAATCCTGATTTTAATTATGGCGAATTCGCCATAATTAAAGACAAGTCCGGTCTTAACAACTTTAAAATCAGCGTGAAAGAATGGGTTGCACGTACAGGTGCTATTGGCTTGACGGCAAAAACAGGAAGATATGGAGGCACATACGCCCACACTGATATTGCTTTTAATTTTGGAATGTGGATAAGTCCTATTTTCCAACTTTATATAGTCAAAGAATACCAGCGCCTTAAAGAGATTGAAAGTAACCAATACAATTTGGAATGGAATGTAAAACGCCTGTTATCAAAGGCTAACTATAGAATCAATACTGATGCTATAGACAAATACATGATACCAAAATTGTCATTTTCCCAGCGCAAGGAGTGGGTTTACTCAGACGAAGCCGACTTGTTGAACATAGTAATGTTTGGGTGTACTGCAAAGCAATGGAGGGAAGCAAACCCAGGAAGAGTATTGAAAGGTGAGAATTTGCGAGATGTTGCAAGTATAAACGATTTAGCAATCTTGTCAAATTTGGAATCACTTAATGCTACGTTGTTGAAGAACGGCCTTTCCAGAAAAGAACGTGCTCGGATTCTCATAGAAACTGTCAAGGAACAAAAGAAGGTTTTAGATAGGGTGTGTCGCCAAATATTAAGAAACTTTATAACTAATTGATTTGTAATATGA
>CAMVFC010000063.1 GCA_947166655.1 uncultured Prevotellaceae bacterium | reverse complement strand
AAGTCAAGGCAGTTTTGCACAAAAGTTAAGGCAGATTTGCGCAAAAATCAAGGCAAATAAAAACAAGAGTCTTAAGAAAAAGAGCGGTGACACTCTCAAACAAAGTGCCAATTTACATAACACGATGTCATACAGCCGTTTATGGAAACATGTGACACTCCTCCCCCAAAAACGCCAAGCAAGCAGTGAGCGTAGCCTGTGTGCGGGCGTTGTCACTACGTCAATGCTGGCGAAGACAAGGCCGGAATCTATGATCGGGGGCTAATGACCGATTGGGGTTAAAGGATGCTACAATTGTAACCTTTTCCTCGTTGTCTGCCAAGGAAACAGTTCTTTGTCGTCGAAATCTGTTGGCAAAGATAAAGTTTTTTTCCAGTGTGGCGGCGTGAAACGGGAAAAAACGTATGTCGGCGCCATAATTCTGACCGTTTTGTTTGGCGGGATGCGGTTTGAGGTGTATCTTTGTGGCGAGAGTAACAAGAAAGATACCTATGACAGACCTTATCATCATCGGCGCAGGCCCCGGCGGCTACAAGACAGCCTTGTACGCGGCAGAAAACGGACTCAAAGTAACCATCTTCGAGCAGCAGCACGTCGGCGGCACATGCCTCAACGTGGGTTGCATTCCCACGAAGACCTACGTTCATTCCGCCACCTTCGCGGAAGCCATCGAGCGGCAGCCGCAGGTGGTGGAGCAGTTGCGAAGCGGCGTGGAGACACTGCTCGCACACCCTAATATCACGCTGGTTCGCCAGCGCGCCTCTTTTGTCGATGCCTGCACGGTGGAGACGCCCGACGGGCAAAGGTATTCGGTGGGAGCCCCCTGTAATTCCCCGGTGGGGGATGACCAAAGCGGCTGTCAACGCCCCCCGCTGGGGGGGCATGGGGGGCTCTCCGGGGGACTCTCCGGGGGGGCTGTCATCATCGCCGCAGGCTCCTCGACCAAGTATATCCCTGTAGAGGGATTGGATGACCCTTGCGTGGTTGATTCCACGGGTCTGCTCGCCTTGAAGGAACTGCCTAAGCGGCTGTGCATCATCGGCGCCGGCGTCATCGGCATGGAGTTCGCCAGTGTCTTCCGCCGCTTTGGCTCGGAGGTGACGGTGGTGGAGTTCCTGAAGGAGTGCCTGCCCGCCATCGACAGCGACATCGCTAAGCGTCTGCGCAAGCAGATGGAGAAGCAGGGCATCAAGTTCAATATGCAGTGCGGGGTGCAGCGCATAGCCGACGGCACGGTCTACTTTACGAATAAGAAAGGGCAGGAGGAAAGTGTGGAGGCCGACGTCGTCCTGATGGCCACGGGCCGTAAGCCCAACACCGAGGGACTGAACCTCGAAGCCCTCGGCATCGCGACGGAACGAGGCGGCATACCCGTTGATGAACACTTTGAGGTTATGCGGAACGATGCGTCTGCCTCTTCTAATACTCCTCACATCTATGCCATCGGCGATGTCAATGGGCGTCAGATGCTGGCTCATGCCGCTGAATATCAGGGCCGGCACGTCGTCAACCGCATCCTCGGTCGCGAGGATGGCATCCGCTTCGACGTCATGCCCGCTGCCATCTTCACTTCGCCCGAAGCCGCCTGCGTAGGTCCCTGCGAAGACCAGCTGAAGGAAGCTGCTGTGCCCTTCGAGTGCCACAAGGCCTTCTTCCGCGCCAACGGTAAGGCGCTGGCGATGAACGAGACAGAGGGGATGCTGAAACTCTGCTGCGAGCCTGGCGAGGGACGCCTGCTCAGCTGTCACGTCTACGGCCCCCATGCTGCTGACCTGGTGCAGGAGGTGACCGCCTACATCACCCTCGGCGCCACCTTGCAGCAGCTGCGCGAGACGGTGCATATCCACCCCACGCTTTCGGAGGTGCTTATCGAGGTCAGCTGAGGCCTCGTCAGCCAGCGACTTGAGCGCCCACCCGCTTCATGAAACAGTGCCGAGACCTCGGGGAATCCTTCCCAAAGGTCTCGGCACTTTCTTCTGTGTGTGCTGTGAGGCTCTGCTTTCAGAGCGGATACTCCTCAAAGGCGAACAACTGCGTGGAGAGGTAGCGTTCGCCGGTGTCGGGCAGGAGTACGACGACGCGTTTGCCGGCATTCTCGGGGCGACGCGCCACTTCGGCAGCAGCGAAAGCCGCGGCACCGGCAGAGATGCCCACGAGCAGTCCCTCCTGTGCGGCCAGTTGTCGGCCGGTACGAAGGGCGTCGTCGTTGTCGACATCGAACACCTCGTCAATGATGCTGGCGTCGTACGTCTTGGGTACGAAGCCTGCGCCGATGCCCTGAATCTTGTGCGGGCCGCTGGGCTGTCCGTTGAGCACGGCAGATGATTTCGGCTCTACGGCGATGATTTTCACCTGCGGGTTCTTCTCTTTCAGGCGTTTACCGACGCCGCTGACGGTGCCGCCCGTGCCGACGCCAGCCACGAAGATGTCCACCTGCCCGTCGGTCTGTTCCCAAATCTCGACACCTGTGGTGGCATAGTGGCGGGCGGGGTTAGCGGGGTTCTCGAACTGCTGCAGGATGATGCTGCCCGGAGTGGCGTCGCGCAGCGCTTCGGCTGCCGCAATGGCGCCCTTCATGCCGTCCTTGCCGGGCGTCAGACGCACCTCGGCACCGTAGGCTTTGACCAGGTTGCGGCGCTCTACGCTCATGGTCTCGGGCATGGTCAGGATGAGGTGATAGCCCTTGACGGCGGAGACGAGTGCGAGTCCCACGCCGGTGTTGCCGCTGGTAGGCTCGATGATGGTGGCGCCGGGCGTGAGCAGTCCGCGTTGTTCGGCATCTTCGATCATCGCCAGGGCGATGCGGTCCTTGACGCTGCCGCCGGGGTTGAAGAACTCCACCTTGGCCACGATGGGCGTCGTGAGTCCTTTCTGTCGGGAATATTTGTTGAGTTCGACGAGCGGCGTCCTGCCGATCAGGTCGGTGAGTTGTCTTGCGATGTGTGCCATGAGTCTATTCTTTTACTTTTCTTTTTTACTTTTCATTCTTTCATTTCTCACTATCGATATTACACCTTCTCCAGAGCCTGGCTGAGGTCTTCCAGGATGTCGTCGATGTGCTCGGTGCCGATGGACAGGCGCACGGTGGCGGGCGTGATGTGTTGTTCCTCCAGCTCCTGCGGTGTCATCTGCGAGTGTGTGGTGGTGTAGGGATGAATGACGAGGCTCTTGACGTCGGCCACGTTGGCCAGCAGGGAGAAGATCTGCAGCGAGTCGATGAAGCGCCACGTCTCTTCTACGCCGCCCTTCACCTCGAAGGTGAAGATGCTGCCGCCGCCCTGCGGGTAATAGCGCTGGTAGAGAGCGTGGTCGGGATGGTCGGGCAGGCTGGGATGGTTCACCTTGGCCACCTTCGGGTGGTTCTTCAGGAAGTCTACCACGCGCAGGGCATTGGACACGTGACGCTCCACGCGCAGGCTGAGCGTCTCGACGCCCTGCAGGAGAATCCAAGCGTTGAAGGGCGAGATGGCGGCACCCGTGTCGCGCAGGATGACCGCACGGATGCGGGTGACGAAGGCTGCTGCGCCTGCCACGTCGGCAAAGACGGCACCGTGGTACGAGGGATCGGGCTTGGCCAGCGTCGGGAAGCGGTCGGCATTGGCTTTCCAGTCGAAGGTGCCGCCGTCCACGATGACGCCGCCGAGACTGGAGCCGTGGCCGCCGAGGAACTTGGTGGCAGAGTGCACGACGATGTCGGCGCCGTGCTCGATGGGACGAATCAGATAAGGCGTGCCGAAGGTGTTGTCGATAATGAACGGGATGCCATGGCGGTGTGCCACGGCGGCCACGCCCTCGATGTCCGTGACGCCAGAGTTGGGGTTACCGAAGGTCTCGGCGTAAATGGCCTTCGTGTTGGGCTGTATAGCGGCTTCCAGGGCTTCGAGGTCGTTGACGTGCACGATGGTGTTGGTGATTCCCTGCGTGGAGAGTGTGTGGGTGATCAGGTTGAACGAGCCGCCGTAGAGGTCGTCGCCCGCTACGATGTGGTCGCCCACTTGAAGGATGTTCTGCAGGGCGTAGGTCACGGCGGCGGCACCGCTGGCCACAGCCAGGGCAGCCACACCGCCTTCCAGGGCGGCTACGCGCTCCTCGAGCACGGCCTGCGTGGAGTTCGTCAGGCGACCGTAGATGTTGCCCGGGTCGCGCAGGGCGAAACGGTCGGCTGCGTGCTGTGAGTTGCGGAACACGTAGCTTGTGGTTTGATAGATAGGTACCGCGCGTGCATCGGTAGCGGGGTCGGGTTGCTCTTGTCCAACGTGCAGCTGGAGTGTCTCAAAGCGGAGTTTCTTTTCTTGTGCCATGTTTTTTCTATAGTTTAAAGTGATTGTGGAATGTTTCCGGGTGCAAAGGTATGATATTTTGGTGATATCTTCCAAATAATTTTGTAAATTCAGAAAACAACACTACCTTTGCGCTGTCAAACAGAATAAAAACACTACTGTCATGCCTCCACAAGTTAATTCGCAGAATCTCATTCTTGACCGCACGGACATCGCCATTCTGCGTGCCTTGCAGCACAATGCCAAGCAGACCACGAAGGAACTGGCTGATGCTGTGCATCTGACGCCGACGCCCGTCTTCGAGCGCTTGAAACGTCTGGAGCGTCAAGGGGTCATCAAGCGTTATGTGGCAGTGCTCGATGCACAGAAGCTCGACCGCGCTTTCGTCGTCTTCTGCAGCGTGAAGCTCTCGCGCATGAACCACGACATCGCCATCGACTTCGCTCGTCGTATCGCTGAGATAGCTGAGGTCACGGAGTGCTACAATATCTCCGGCGACTTCGATTACCTGTTGAAGATTAACGTCCGCGACATGTCACAGTACCAGCAGATTCTTCTCGAGAAACTGGGTACGATAGAAAGTCTCGGCTCCCTGAAGAGTTCGTTCGTCATGGCCGAGGTGAAGCATGAGTTCGGACTGAGCCTGTGAAAGTTTACTTTTCACTCTTTACTCTTCACTCATTCCATCATGGCTTCCAGGCGCTCCACGGCTTTCGTGATGTCCTCCTGAAAGCGCTTGTGGTCTCTGAGGAAGTCGGTTCGGTCGCCGGAAAGTTCTTGATACAGCGCAGGACTCATCTCGTCGACGTAGGTAGCGATGGCATACTCGATGTCATCCCGCTGCCAGTCGAGTGAGGAATGTATGTAGACGTTACGCTTCTGGTGAAGAAAGCTGTAGGCTGTTTCTATGCTGTCCTTTGTCATCATGCGTCAAAGCCTTCGGGGCGGAACTGCTGTTGCTGCTCGCTCCAGACATAACCTTCGGCAGCGAGCAGGCCCTTGATCTCTTCGGGGTCTCTGTCGAAGGAATAGCAGAGCGCTTCAAGGCTGTCGAACTCTTCGTCGCGCAGCAACATGTTCACGCTTGACACCAGGATGGCTGGGTCTTGGGGTAGGTAGTCCATCGGGTAGAGATGTTTTCGGGTTTCTTCAAACAAAAAACGGGAATCCTGATGATTCTCGTTTCTTGCGGAGAGAGAGGGATTCAAACCCCCGGAACGGACAAGCCGTTCACCGGATTTCGAGTCCGGCCCAATCGGTCACTCTGGCATCTCTCCGAATTTTGCGGTGCAAAGGTACAACAAAAAGTGAAAAGTGAAAAATGAAAAGTGAAAAGTTTTACGTCGGAACCTCAAATTTCTTCCTTTTCAATACTTTTTCCGAGGAAATGGCAGTGCTGCGGTGTCCTTTTACGGCCTGTCGTCGGTCCCGGTGTCAGCCCTTGAGAGCAAAAGGCGTACGCCCGCTCCCCGGCAGTCGGCTCCCATCGGAGGATTCTCCTTCAGGAGTTCGAGGTCGATGGCTTCTGCTTGGGGAAAGCGCTCGAAGATGGCTTGACAGATGCGCCCTGCGACGTGCTCGAGCAAGGCCGAGGGCACGGCCATCTGTGCTTTCACAACGTCGAAGACATCGGCATACGAGAGAGTGCCTGCGAGGTCGTCGTCTGCCATGGCGCGTGAGAAGTCAGTCTGTATGCTGAGGTTTAGAATAAAGTAGGCTCCCACGGTGCGCTCTTGTGGGAGCACGCCGTGGAAGCCATACAAGCGAATATCTTTCAGCAGGATTTGTGAACGTTCTGTTCTCACGTCTCTTTCACGTTTAGCCGCAGCGGCTGGCGCCGCAGTTGGTGCAGATGAGACAGCCTTCCTGATAGACAAGCGTTTCCTGCCCGCAGTTGGGGCACACCTGTCCTTTGGCAGCGGTGCCGTCCTGAATATATTTCTTCAGTGCACGCTCTACGCCGGCCTTCCACGTGTTGATGGTCTCGCTCTGGAAGGAGAGCTGACCGACGAGGCGGATGACATGGTCGAGCGGCATTCGGTAGCGCAGCACGCCGGAGAGCAGCTTGGCGTAGTTCCAGTATTCGGGGTTGAATTTCTCAGAGAGTCCTTCGACCGTGGTCTTGTAGCCGCGTTTGTTCTCGAACTGGAAGTCGTAGCGCTTGGTGCCGTCGGGGTTCAGCTGCTTGATGATGCGTCCTTTGGTGACGCTCTTGGGCAGCATGATGCCCTCTTCCTCGTCCTGCAGACCGGTGAAGATCTCATAGGGACGTCCGTCGAGCAGGCCGACAAAGGCCACCCACTTCTCCTTGTTATTCTGGAAGCGGACGACGTCGCATTCCAGCACGTCGGGGCGTTTCTCCACGACTTCGGGCGGGCGGCACTCGGGTACGGGATGCTCATGTCCGTCCTCCAGAGCCGGCGTCTCGGGATGTTCGGTGGTGTCGGCTTTCTTCTCTTTCTTCTTGCTGACGCTGATCATGACGCCGCTGCGCGAGCCGTCGCGGTAGATGGTACATCCCTTGCATCCGCTGCGCCAGGCCTCCATGTACAGGTCGTTTACTAACTGCTCGTCCACGGAGTTCGGTAGGTTGACGGTGACGCTGATGCTGTGGTCCACCCACTTCTGGATGGCGCCCTGCATCCGCACTTTCATCAGCCAGTCGACATCGTTGGCCGTAGCTTTATAATAAGGTGACTGCTCGACGAGTTCGTCGATCTCCTCCTGTGTGTAACGACGCTCGGTGTCCAGACCGCAAGTCTTCATCCAAGTGAGGAAGTGGTGGTGGTAGACGATGTATTCCTCGAAGGCATCGCCCGTCTCGTCAACAAAGTCCACGTGGACCTCGGGGTCGTTAGGGTTCACCTTACGGCGGCGCTTGTAGACAGGCAGGAAGACAGGCTCGATGCCGCTGGTGGTCTGCGTCATGAGCGAGGTGGTGCCTGTGGGTGCGATGGTGAGGCATGCCACGTTGCGGCGTCCGTACTTGACCATGTCTGCATAGAGGGCAGGGTCAGCTTCGCGGATGCGCTTGATGAAGGGATTGTTCTCTTCGCGCTTGGCATCGTAGATGGTAAAGGCACCACGCTCGTGTGCCATCTCCACACTGCTGGCATAGGCGCTCAGGCAGAGTGTCTTCTGCACTTCGACGGCAAAGTCGGTGGCTTCCTGCGTGCCGTAGCGCAGGCCTAAGGCAGCCAGCATGTCGCCTTCGGCGGTGATGCCTACGCCCGTGCGGCGGCCCATCGAACTCTTGCGCTGAATCTTTTCCCAGAGATGGCGCTCGGAAGACTTCACTTCCTCTGACTGCGGGTCGGAATCAATCTTTTGCAGGATGAGTTCGATCTTTTCCAGTTCCAGGTCGATGATGTCGTCCATGATGCGCTGTGCCTTGCGGACGTGTTCGCGGAAGAGGTCGAAGTCGAAGCGTGCGTTCGCCGTGAAGGGGTCGCGGACGTAAGCGTACAGGTTGACCGCCAGCAGACGACACGAGTCGTAGGGACAGAGCGGTATCTCGCCGCAGGGGTTGGTGCTGACGGTGCGGAAGCCGAGGTCGGCATAGCAGTCGGGGATGCTTTCGCGCAGGATGGTGTCCCAGAAGAGTACGCCGGGTTCGGCGCTCTGCCAGGCGTTGTGCACAATCTTTTTCCACAGTGCTGCGGCGTCGATGTCCTTCGATACGAGAGGCTCGGCGGCGTCGATGGGGAACTGCTGCGTGTAGGGTTTGCCTTCGGCGGCGGCTTGCATGAACGCATCGTCGATCTTCACGGAGACATTGGCTCCGGTTACTTTGCCTTCGGTCATCTTGGCGTCGATGAATGCCTCGGCATCCGGATGCTTGATCGAGACAGAGAGCATCAGGGCGCCGCGACGTCCGTCCTGTGCCACCTCGCGCGTACTATTACTATAGCGCTCCATGAAGGGGACGAGACCCGTGGAGGTGAGGGCGGAGTTCTTGACGGGTGAACCGGCGGGGCGCAGGTGCGAGAGGTCGTGACCCACGCCGCCGCGACGCTTCATCAGCTGCACCTGTTCCTCGTCGATACGGATGATGGCGCCGTAGCTGTCGGAGTCGCCGTCCAGTCCGACGACGAAGCAGTTCGAGAGGGAGGCCACCTGGAAGTGGTTGCCGATGCCCGTCATGGGCGAACCTGCCGGGATGATATAGCGGAAGTGATCGAGCAGCTCGAAGACTTCCTGCGCTGACATGGGGTTCTTGTACTTGCGCTCGATGCGTGCCACTTCAAGGGCGATGCGCCAATGCATGTCACTCGGACTCTTCTCGTAGATTTTTCCGAAAGAATCCTTCATGGCGTACTTGTTCACCCACACGCGGGCGGCCAGCTCGTCGCCGTCAAAGTACGCTAATGAAGCCTCGAAGGCTTCGTCGTAGGTATAAGTCTTTTGTTCCACAATAAGATAGGGTAAAGTGTTGTAAGAATGATCGGGTTTGGAAAACTTTTTGCGGTGCAAAGCTACAAAACTTTTCCCTTTTGGCAAACATATCTGGCAAATATTTTTCTATAATTTGCCGTAACGGTCATCGCAAGCGGAAAAAGAAGTCAACGGTGGTCTTCGTCTTTGAAGGCAGCGACGCCTGCCGCGTCCATGATGACCAGAGTGGGGTCGTAACCCTCGGGGGTGGAGAGAAGCACGGCGCCGGCTTCCAGCTGCCACATGTACCGGCTGTTGTCCGTGTCGTACGGCTCGCCGTAGCGCACGTTAAGAGAGTCTATCAGCGCATCGAGGGGAATGTTTTTCGGCTGAGCCATAATGCGATAGACTGAGCGCGTGCGACGGCTGTAGCTCACCTGGAAGAGGGTGGAGTGGCCGCAAATATTTCCTTTGAAAACGTAGGCGCGTGTTCCCGACTCTCTCTTCTCTAACCTGTAGCCGCGGGACTGCAGGGTCTTCGAGAATTCGTAGATGTCGCCTTTCACTTCGATGCCTTCGAAGCGGATGTGGGCGGTAGGCTCCTGTGCTTGTGTGTGAAGCGAAACGAGCGTAAGTAGTAAAAGAAAAAATCGTTTCATGGCCACAAAGATAATATGATTTGTTGGTGCACGCAAACTTTTTGTGCGTTTTTTCTCGCACGAATGAATATAAATGGTTATCTTTGCACACTTCCAAAAAACGAACAAAGAAATATCAAGGACTATGAAATCTGTAGCCAATCATCGCACGATTCGCAAGTATAGCCATCGTGACGTCGAACCGGAATTGTTGAACCGTCTTCTCGCAGAAGCTTCCCGCACGCAGACGATGGGAAACCTGCAATTATACAGCGTTGTCGTGACGCGCAGTCGCGAAGGCAAGGAGGCGCTCGCTCCGTCTCACTTCAATCAGCCCATGGTGATGGGTGCGCCCGTCGTGCTGACCGTCTGTGCCGACTTTCGCCGAACGACGACATGGGCGCAGTGCCGGCAGGCGACGCCGGGTTATGATAATTTCCTCAGCTTCATGAATGCTGCCACCGATGCCCTGCTCTTCACGCAGACGTTCTCCGTGCTGGCCGAGGAGGCGGGCCTGGGGCTCTGCTATCTGGGCACGACGCTGTATCAGCCGCAGGCGATCATCGAGGCGTTGTCGCTGCCTTCGTTGGTCTTTCCCGTGGCTACGCTGACGGTGGGGTGGCCTGCCGAAGAGCCGGCACTCTCGGACCGCCTGCCTCTGGAGGCTTTTGTCCACGAAGAAACGTACCATGACCCCGTGCAGGCCGACATCGACTGTTTCTATGGTGCCAAGGAGGCGCTGGAAGAGAACCGTGAGTTCGTGCGCATCAACCATAAAGAGACGCTGGCGCAGGTGTTCACCGACCTCCGTTATACCAAGAAAGATAACGAGGCCATGAGCCAGACGCTGCTGGAGGCTCTAAGGCGGCAGGGATTCCTGCATGAATAACGGCACAATAATTTTTATGGATTGACGATAAGATTGACGTTGATTCTTGAAGTGTCAAGCGTCGCAAGCGCCGAACGGACGACGTAAATAAGCTGCTGTCGGGCTCTTTTTTAGACGTCAATCGTCGTTAATCCGCACGTCAATCGTCGTTAAATCTATATTGATAATTCAAGTTTCGGCTTTTCAAAGGACCACAGATTAAACAGTTTAAACAGATAAAGTCTATCCTCTACATGACGATTTCTGTTCGCTATTACACAGATTTCTTGCAGCACGCTTCGCAGGTGTTGACAGCCAGGCTTGCTGAACGACACTCGGAAGTTGCGAAGCCTTTCGCCAGAAATCTGTGTGATTATATGGGCTATTGAACGCATTAACGCAGGAAATTTCACACATAAATGCACGCTTTTTGTACATTTTCGACATCAAAAAAGGGGGAGTACATTACCCCCATTACCCCAAAAGATTACCACTTAATCTGGTGTTATTCGGCTAAATAATCTGAAAAGGTGGTAGGGCGTCCCTTATGTTGAAAAATTTTTTGTAAATGTAGTGTATTTTAAGCCGACAGCACTGCACGTTTCCGCCTACACGTATATACCTGTGTTCACATACGTCTATATGTGGTTGCCATAGCCTTCTGACCTGATTCTCTGCGGTTTTCGGCAAGTACAGCTAAGGGTTTCGACAAAAAAGTGCCAAGAGTTTCAGCAGAAAGTGCCAAGGGTTTCAGCAGAAAGTGCCAAGGGTTTCGGGCAAAAGTGCCAAGAGTTTCGGCAAAAAGTGTCAAGAGTTTCAGCAAAAAGTGTCTTGACTTTTACCGAAAACTGCCAAGGGTTTGGGCCACAAGTGCCAAGAGTTTCAACGAAAAATGGTCAGCTTTTTCGTTGGACTCGACGTGTACAAAGATAATCAATTGTTGTGTTCTCAAAAAGAATAGCGAGAACAATTCTCAGAAAGAGAGAAGGAGACTATGCCTTCAGCATGGCTTCGAGCTCGCCGATGCGTTCGCTGAAGGCCGTGTCGTCCTTGAGGCGATTGCTGATGCTTTGGCATGAATGAAGCACGGTGGCGTGATTGCGGCGCCCGATTGCGGCGCCAATCTTCGTGGTGCTCAGCGTGGTGTGCTTCTGCGTGAGGAACATCGCCACCTGGCGGCCCAGAACCACACTGGCTTTGCGGCTCTTCGAAAGCACCTCTTCGCGGTCGAGGTTGAAGAAGGTACAGGTCTTGTCAAGTATCTCGTCGACGGTGAGGGGATGCTTCTGGGCTTGCAGGCCGATGGTGCGGGCGATGACGTTCTGCGCTAACTGGATGTCGATCGGATGGTTGAGGACGACGGAGTAGGCCAGGAGGGAGTGGATGATTCCCTCGAGGTCGCGGACGCTCTTGTCGACCACGCGTGCGATATAGTTGATGACATCATCGGAGAAACGCAGACCATCGTGGCGAATCTTGCTGCGCAGGATGTCGCGACGGAGCTCCTCGTCGGGGCGTTCCAGCTCTGCCAGCAGGCCCCACTTGAAGCGTGTCAGCAGACGCTCTTCCATTCCCTGCAGCGCCACGGGCGGGCGGTCGGAAGTGAGAATCAGCTGGCGGCCGTTCTGGTGCAGGTGGTTGAAGATGTGGAAGAAGGCGAGCTGTGTCTTCTGGTGGGCGGCAAATTCCTGGACGTCGTCGATGATAAGGGCGTCAATGCTCTGGTAGAAAGCAATGAAATCGTTGAACGTATTGCGGCGAATGCTGTCCGTATACTGGATTTGGAACAGGTGGGCCGACACGTATAGCACGCGCATTTCCGAATGCAGCTCTTTGAGGCGTGCGCCGATGGCCGTGACCAGGTGCGTCTTACCGCAACCCGAAGGGCCATAGAGGAACAGCGGATTGAAGGTGGCTTGCTTGGGGTTCTGTGCGATGGCCTGCCCGACAGCCAGTGGCAGCTTGTTGGAATCTCCCGGGACGAAGTTGTCGAAGGTATATTCGGGCTTCAGCTGAGAGTCCAGGGTCTGGAGGGGCTGAGGCGCCTGATTGGCGGGAATCGTGTTGACGACAGCTTTCGCGGCGGGGGTGGTCGACCCTTCCCATGTCTGTCCTTCGCCCGTCGTGGCATCGGTCGTTACCTTATACATGAGGCGTACACCCTGCCCGTACACACGTGAGAGAACAAAACGGAGGAGCTTTGTGTAGTGCGCTTCGTGATATTCGTAGATGAAAGAACTGGGCACGCAAAGGGTCAGCTCCCGTTTCTCCTCGTCGAAATCGACTTGGCGAATGGGCGCAAACCACGTGTTAAACTGCTGTTCACCGATATTATTATAGATGAGCTGCAGACACGTGTCCCAATGGGACTTTGCTGTTTGATTTTGCTCTTTCATTTCTTTTTGGTAAGTCGTGAGGACTTTTTATCGCGAATTGCGATGCAAAGTTACGGCAAAAAAATGAAACGGCAAAATGGTCCTAAAGAAATATACTTTGGGAACTGTGGTGTAAATAGCACGTTTTCAGAGCCCTGCAAAGTCATTGCCTGTGGGCGTTTGTGGGGCTGTGCTTAAAATGACAACGCTTTGATAAATAAAGAATTGAAGCATCTTGACAAGAGATGCTTCAATTCTTATGCTCGGGTTTGTAAAGGGCGCAATCTTAGGGGGTTATGATAGGCTTGCGGAGAGCCGCCTGTGTGGAAATCTTTATTTGGAAAAAGTCTTTCTAATGAGGCTTATTCGTTGGCTGGCTTCTCCTTTTTTCCAAAGACAGAGAAGTGGACGTAGCGTTTCGGATGAGCCTTTAAGTCTTCCAAAAGTGTGGCGGCACTGGTCGTGGTCCTGTTGAGGTTCCCGTAAAGCGTTGTGTCATTCAGCAATAGGCCCACGTTGTTGTCTTTTGAGTTAAGCCGCTCTGTCACTTGTTGAACGCCGGCCATGGTTCCGTCCACCTTGTCCATGGTTCCTTTCAGATCCAGTTGGTTCAGGGTGTTGGTCAGTTGGACCACATTCTCGCCCGCCTGATTGAAAGTCATGGTCATGGCCGGAACGTCTTTCTCCAGGAGGTGGTTCAGGTTCTTGGAACTCTGATCGAGGCTGGCCGTCATGGCGTTGACGTTCGCGAGAATCTGCTGGATGTCGGGATTGGAGGCCAGCGCATTGAGGGTGGTCAGCAGGGTGTCCACCTTGGCCAGCGTCAGCTCCAGTTTGGGCATCAGTTCTGCGGCACGGGCCATCAGGCCGTTGTTGGAGGTCGAGGGGATGGTGTCGCCCGTAGCATAGCGCTCGACGGGGCTGTTGCCCATTTGAAGGTTCAGCGTACACCCGCCCAGCATCGCCTCGTCCAGGACGGCCATGGTGCCGGCAGGGATGCGCATGCCATGCTCCACGGAGATTTCGACCACGACGCCGTGTCCGGGGCGGTCGTAGTCGTAACGCACATTGGAGACGATGCCCACGTTATAGCCATCGGCATACACGGGACTCGATTTGGCCAGTTCCTTGGCGTCTTGGAAGACAATGTAGTAGGTGTCGTGCGGTGTGAACAGACTGATGCCTTGCAGGAATTTGATGGTGAAAAAGAGCAGGACAAGGGCGACGATGCCGACGAGTCCGATTTTCAATTCGCGTGAGAATGACATATTCTTTTATTTCTGAGTTTCTTTATATTTCTTGATAGCGCGGTAGATGGCATCTGCCATTTGCGTGACGCCACGGTCGGAGGTGAGGTAGGTCTCTTCGCTGCCCGTGCTGATGTATCCGAGTTCGATGAGGCACGAGGGCATGGATGTAGCACGCAGGACGAGGAAGCCGGCTTGGTGTACGCCCTTGTCGGGCCTTCCGGCGCTTCGGAACTGCTGCTGCACGAGTTGGGCCATCTTGACGCTTTTCTCCATGTTGCGGTCTTGCATGAACTCGAAGATGATGTACGACTCGGCACTCTTCGGGTCGAAACCCTCATAGCGCGTTTCGTAGTCTTTCTCCAGTGAGATGACCGAGTTTTCTCGTTTAGCCACCGCCAGGTTGTCCGCTGCCCGGTGCATACCGAGCGTGTAGGTCTCAGCGCCGGCGGTCTGCTTGGGGTGTGTCCCTGCCAGGGCATTGGTGTGAATGCTGACGAAGAGGTCTGCTTTGGCGCGGTTGGCGATGGCGGCCCGTTCGCTGAGTTCCACAAAGACGTCGCTCTTGCGTGTGTAAACCACTTTCACGTCGTTGAGGTTCTGTTCCACCAGCCGTCCCACGGCCAGCGCCACGGCCAGGTTGATATTCTTTTCCTTCCCCCGTTTACCCAAGGCGCCGGGGTCTTTGCCTCCGTGGCCGGCATCGAGCACCAGCGTGAAGGTCGGCTTGGCTTCAACGAGTATCGCCCCACTGCCCAGAAGCAGTAGGGTAAGCCAAAGGATTTTGTGTAGTCGTTTCATAAATTTGGCTGCAAAGTTAGTACAAAACAGAGGTCAAGACAAAAATAATCCGTGCTTTTTTTGGCAAGCCTCGCGATTTAAACTAACTTTGCCAACGAAAAGACCAAAAAGAAGTCCTAAAAACATGAACGGAGACTATATTAAGCGCATTGAAATAGACTCCTTATGGCATGGTACGCGCCATATCGTATGGAATCTGCATCCGGGCGTGAATGTCCTCAGCGGCATCAATGGAGTGGGGAAGAGTACGATCCTTAGGAAGACCGTGCGTCACCTCTCAGAGACCAAGCCCCAGCTGGGACGCGAGTATGCATCGCTCGGCGTTCATCTGACGTTCGAGCCTGCCGAGGCCACAACGGTACGCTTCGACTTCATCCGCGGCATCGACCGGCCGCTCGTGAGTGCCGACCTCATGGCAAAGGTGACCGACACACACCTGACGACCGAGCTCGACTGGCAGCTCTATCAGCTGCAGCGCCGCTATCTCGACTATCAGGTGAACCAGTCGAACCGTATCGTCGCGTTGTTTACGGCGGCGGACCCTGCGGCTCAGAAGAAGGCAGCGGAGATTGCCCGGGAGAAGACGCACTTTCAGGATCTTGTCGACGATCTGTTCAGTTCCACGGGCAAGACCATCGACCGCAGCAGCAACGAACTTTTCTTTTCCCATATCGGCGAGCGCCTGACGCCTTATGTGCTCTCCAGCGGCGAGAAGCAGATGCTCATCATCCTGCTGACGGTGCTGGTGCAGGACCGGCAGCCCTATGTGCTGTTTATGGATGAGCCCGAAATCAGTCTTCATGTGGAGTGGCAGCAGCGCCTGCTCGAACTCGTCACCGACCTGAACCCGCGTGTGCAGGTCATCGTGACGACCCATTCTCCCGCGCTCATCATGAACGGTTGGACGGACTGTGTCACTGACGTCGAAGACATTATCGTGGACGAGGCATGAAGCGTTTGACCGACAATATCAGTTCTGCGTATTTCGAGGCTGCCAACCGCCTGCGGCCTTCCACGGCACGTCGGCGTATCGTCGCCTACGTGGAGAGTTTCGACGATGTGGCTTTCTGGCGTCAGGTGCTCAGCGAGTTCGAGGACTCCACCCGCTACTTCGAGGTGCGTCTGCCGTCCCGTGCCGGCATCGGCAAGGGGAAGCGCCAGGCACTGATGAACGTCTTCTCTTCGCGGCAACTCGGCGAGGCGATGATTGCTTGTGTCGATGCCGACTACGACTATATCCTGCAGGATGCTACGGAGGTCAGCCGCCTGCTGAACCATTCTCCCTATGTCATTCACACCTTCGTCTATGCCATCGAGAATTACCAGTGCTATGCCCCTTCGCTGCATCAGGCAGTGGTCACGGCCACGCTCAACGACCGCCAGATGCTGAACTATGAAGCCTTTTTCCAGGAGTATAGCCAGATTATCTGGCCGCTGTTCGTCTGGAACGTATGGGGCTATCTGCAGGATGACTATCGTGGCTTTACGTTGATGGATTTCTGTGGTTTCATCTCGTTCAAGGACATCAGCTATCGCCATCCGGAAGAGGCGCTGGCCGCCCTGCGCCGCCGTGTTAATCAGAAGATGGCATGGATGCAGCGGCGCCATCCCGAGGCCAAGAAGACGTTCGGTCAGGTGAAGCAAGCCCTTCGCGACCTGGGCATCACGCCCGATACCACGTACCTCTACATACAAGGCCACACGCTCTTCGAGAATGTCGTTCAGCCCCTGTTGGAGCCCATCTGTGCTACACTGCGTAAGGAACGCGAGCGCGAAATCAAGCAACTGGCGATGCACGCCAAGCAGCGTCAGTGCGAGCTGTCCAGCTATCAGCACAGCGTGATGGCCATCGAGATTGTATTGAAGAAGAATACTGCGTTCCGCGATGCCCCTCCGTACCAGCGCGTCCGCGCAGCCATACAACGACTTTTATCACGACCCATATCCAGCAATGAAACAACGACAAATCCTTCTGATGCTCTTCGTGATGAGCCTGCCACTGGCAGCTCAGACCAAGTACAATGACGCCCTCTTGCAGCGCGAGCGCCTGGATCGTGGCGTCGTGGCCTTTCGCAGTTCTTCCGGTAGCGTGACCGTCTCGTGGCGCTATCTTCCCTCCGATCCGCTTCACACCTGCTTTGAGGTGCTGCGCGACGGCAAAGTTATCGGCCGCCGTTCCGACCGCGAATCCACTACCTTTACCGACTTCTTCCCTCATGGGCAGGGGGCGGTCTATTCCGTGCGGCCCGTGATGGATAAGCAGTACGGGAAACTCCCGAAGAAACTACCTTCGGGTTCGTGGACGCTGCCGGCCAATGCACCCATAGGCTACCTCGACATCCCCATTGAGGCCCCGGCAGAGGTGACCGACGAGCTCAGCGGAAAGCCCGTGCACTACAATGCCAACGATGCCACCATGGCCGACCTCGACGGCGACGGGCAGATGGAAATCGTTCTGAAGTGGGATCCCTCCAACAGCCGTGACAATAGCCAGAGCGGCCTCACGGCGCCGACTTATTTCGATGCTTATAGCCTGAACGGCAAACGTCTGTGGCGCATCAACCTGGGCCGTAATATCCGCAGCGGAGCCCACTACACGCCGTTTATCGTGGCCGACCTCGACGGCGACCAGCGTGCCGAACTGCTTGTCCGCACTTCCGACGGGACGGTCGACGGCACGGGACGCGTGTTGGGCGACGGCGACGCAGACCATCGTCGCCATCCCGATACGGGTGAATACCAGGCCAACGGCAACCCTCGCGAACAGTTCCGTGGACCAGGATGGCCCAACAATATGGACCGTAAGGCTCGTCGCGGCGGATTCATCGACAAGGGTCCCGAGTGGGTCACCTGCTTCGATGGCCGCACAGGGCGCGCCGTGAGCACCGTAGACTATATCCCCGAACGAGGCGAGCTGCGAGGCTGGGGCGACAACTATGCCAACCGCAGCGACCGCTTCCTGGCCGCCTGCGGCTACCTGGACGGCCAGCATCTGAGCGCCATCTTCTGCCGCGGCTATTACACGCGTTCGGTAATCGCAGCCTACGATTTCGACGGCAAGCAGTTGACGTCCCGTTGGGTCTTCGACACGAACGTCCCTGAATGGAGATCGTATGCCGGGCAGGGTAATCACAACCTTCGTGTGGCCGATGTCGATGGCGACGGATGCGACGAGATTACGTACGGCTCTATGGCGGTCGACCACGATGGCCGTGGCCTTTATAATACGGGCTTCGGACATGGCGATGCGCTCCACCTGACAGCCTTCTTCCCCAACGATGATGCCCTGCAGCTCTGGGACTGCCACGAGAACAAGCGCGATGGCACCGATTTCCGCGACGCCCGCACCGGCAAGGTCATCTTCCAGATTCTTTCGAGCAAGGACGTAGGCCGCTGTATGGCCGCCGATATCGACCCGTCGAACCCTGGCTTGGAGATGTGGTCCTCGGCCTCCGGCGGCATCTGCAATGTCCGTGGCGAAGTGATCGACAGCCTCTCGCGCATACCTATCAACTTCGGCATCTGGTGGGATGGCGACCTGCTGCGCGAGTTCCTCGACCACGAGGCCGTCACCAAGTATCGCCGCTCTCTCAACGCCTCGTCGCGTGGCGCCCAGTCCTCTGAGGAATCCCTCACGGGTACGCCCTATGACTTCACAGGGTCGCGCGCGTGCGTACCTTTATATAATATGAACGGCGTGGTGTTCAACAACGGCACGAAGTCCAACCCCGCCCTCTGCGCCGACGTCATTGGCGACTGGCGTGAGGAGGTGCTGGCCCGCACCGAGGACAACCGCCACCTGCGTCTCTACATCTCGCCGATGCCCACGCCCTATCGCTTCCATACCTTCCTGGCCGACCCCGTCTACCGTCATTCCGTGACGATGCAGAACGTGGGCTACAACCAGCCTACGAACGTGGGCTTTTATTTCGGTGCCGAACTCGAGGGCAGCGGACGCCTGTTCCGCGGCTGGCAGTTCTGAACGGAGTATCAGCCCCGCCGGCCCTGCCCGTGAGGGAGGAAGAAGACCCGCTCCCCGAGCGAGTCCAGCCGGAACACTCAGTTCCGTCTTCCTCGCACCCGTGAGGGAGAGAGCCTCGCAATCGCTCGAAAGCTGCGCGCCAGCCAACTCCCCTCCCTCACGGGTAGCGAGGGGAATAAGAGGATTGACTAAATGTCAATCCACCCTGAGCGACCGAA